>NZ_JALNTN010000019.1:0-91400 GCF_023161905.1 Pseudoalteromonas sp. 2CM41L | reverse complement strand
TTTTTCACCCAAATTTGTATGCTTATTAGCATAACATTTCTTTCTTAATGGGTGGCCAAATTAACTATGCCACTACAGGTAAATAAATTTAAAGAATCAGTACTTAAAGAAAAATTTAATGTTACTCAGCAAAGGCTAAAGAGTCGCATTGAAAACGCTTTTAAAGTCGATAAGAAGAATAAAACAGCCACTTTAAAAGATGGCAAGTTATCTCAACAAACATTAGAAGCTATCCAACATATTATGGGGTTTCTAGTTTCTGATGTAGCATTTACGCAAGAAGAATTGATAACCGAGCTTGTAAATGTCATTGTTTCGAACAAACTTCAAATAGACAAAGATCTATTTCTAAAGCAATCAGATAAAATTGCTCTTTGTACACTTCTATTGTTGCATAACGCTACTTTTGATTTTAAAGGTCATAAACTTGGCTATACCAAAATAAGCACAGAGAAAGAGTCAATTTCTTATAATACAAAATTTGTCGATGCAGATGAAAATGAAGTAGAGCATATCGAGTCTTTTGGTAATTTGCATGTAACTGGTTGGGTGGTACTAAACAATAACGGCAAAGATGTAACTATGGGTCATCCTATTATGTCTACAAATTTAGACGCTGAAACTTGGTGTGTAGAAGAACTGTTTCATATAGAACCATTTAATGATGACATGCCAAATCACATGTGCAAAAGAATAAAACTTAAGGGTGATTTAACTATTTCGGACTGTTTTCGCATAGGGGAAATTGCCGTTTAACAAGTCGTTTAAAAGGACAAAAAAACAGTTGGCTTTTGCTCCTTCGTCGCTAATTTTAGCCAACAATTCTTTGCCTCTTAACGAGGCGTTAGTTTTCTTATGATGATTCGTTTTATATTTTTAAGTTTGTTTATGATTGCAGGGACAACTATGGCTTCAAATGAAATAGGAGCACCTGAAGGAGTTTCGGCTGAAGATTGGGAAGCCTACCTAAAGCACAAAAAGGATTGGGAAGCCATGCTTCAGCAAAGGTTTGAAAGTGAACTCAAAGCGAATCCTCCTTTACCTCCTTGGGAAAAATTCCCTGAATATGAACCTAGCAATATATTTTGGCGAATGGGAACAGGTGAAGAGTATCTAATCGATTATTTTGGCGTTTATTTAAAGTACGCAAGTAAAGACGATATTCAAGCATATAAATTGAAATACCCCGCTCCTAATAAAAAAATAAATTAGACACCCAACTTAAATTTTGCTCTTTTTAAATTGAAGACTACGTTTTAATCAGTGTGAAAAACGAGCAGGGTGTCTTATGGCAATTGCAAGAAAGCGACAAGTAAGTTTGGTTGATACAAAATACTACCATTGTATTTCACGGTGTGTTCGTCGTGCTTTTTTATGTGGGGAAGACCGTTTTACTGGTCAATCTTACGAGCATCGACGAGGGTGGGTTGAGGATAAGTTGCTTGAATTAGCTAAGGTATTTTGTATCAACGTGTGCTTATGCCGTTATGAGTAATCACACGCACTTAGTACTGTATGCAGATGATAAAAAAGCGAATAGGCTAAATGATAAAGCGATTATTATTCGCTGGCATAAACTCTGTAAAGGCACATTGTTAACACAAAAATACATACAGGGTGAAAAGCTAAGTAAAGTTGAACTTATCTTTTTTAATCAAACAGTAAAGCAATACCGAGAGCGCCTATCAAGTATCAGCTGGTTTATGCGGTTGTTAAATGAAAACATTGCTCGCAGAGCAAATAAAGAAGATAACTGCACAGGGCGTTTCTGGGAAGGTAGATTCAAATCTCAAGCACTTCTTGATGAAGCAGCACTTGCAGCCTGTATGGCCTATGTCGATTTAAATCCCATTAGAGCTAAAATGGCTAACAAACCAGAAGAATCAGACCATACCAGTGTACAAAATCGCTTAACATGCGCGGCAGAAGGTAAACAACCTAAGCAGTTACTACGTTTTGCAGGTATGCCACGTCAGATTATGCCTAAAGGACTGCCGTTTGAGCTTAAATCGTACCTTGAACTCGTTGAGCTAACAGGGCGAATAATGCGAGAGGATAAGCTTGGGCATATAAATAATATGACCATTCCTTTGTTAGAAAGGCTTAATATATCGCCTGAAAACTGGTTAAAACTTACCACACAATTTACGCGCGTATTTCATGGTGCAGTAGGGAGGCCCACTTCACAAGCAAGTTACTGTGAAAATTTAAAGCGCAAACGGCGTTCAAATATTAGCAATTGCGAAAAGCTACTCGCATAAATTAAAAATTACTCAGTAAAAATTAAAACTGCAATCTTGCAGTTATTTTCATGCGTGTAATTCAGGTTTGGGAATGCTAATGACTTCTTTAATGGATGAAATACAAGTGACTCATGGTTTATTAGCTCGCCTTTTTTTAGTCAGTACAAAATAGTTATCGATTTTGCTATTTGTACCCTTAACTAATAAGGCCCTAGAGGTTTTTAAAAATTGGATTGTTATTTAAAATTCTCTGTTTATTTAAAATACGGATCTAATATATTTTCAATACGATAGGATTTATCGTTTTTTTAACAAAATTATAGAATGTAGATTATTCTGAAGAATAATGCGTGTGTACAATATTTAAACTTTTTAATCCCTTTATTATCAATCTATTGCACTATATATGTTGCTAAATGAAAATATACAATATTTACAAGCCTATTCTATAGGTGTAGTATTTTTAATGATTTATTATTATTTTCACTAAACAACAAGGATCTGTTTATGCACTTATATGAGGAACAGTTTTTAGAAGAGCATGATTACCCACGAGTTTCTAAACCTACAAAAGTGCTTATTATCGCATCAACTGAACGTTGTGGTAGTCATATGCTTGGTCATGCTTTACATAATACGCATGCGTTCGGTTTTCCCCTAGAATATGCGAATCCTGCTAATTTAAAAAAATGGAAAGAAAAATTTAAAACCGATGATTTTTATGAGGTTTTAGATGAGATACAAAAACGCAGAACATCACCCAATGGGGTATTTGGAATAAAGTTACATTATCAGCACATTGAAGAGTTTGGTGGATTTGAACAATTAGTTAATTATTTTCCTGATGCTTATTATGTTTTGTTATCAAGAGAAAATGTGCTTAATCAAGCTGTCTCTTTATCAATAGCAAGCCAAACTGGGGTATGGATTGCGGGGCAAGAGCCTGTAAACGAGAACCCTGAATATGATTACTCGAGTATTGATAAAAGTCTTAAAAGTATTATTAAAAATAACTCGTCTTGGCGATATTCTCTCGCGGCGAGTGACTGTAATTATATGGAAATGAATTTTGATAATGTCAAAAATAATTTGGATAAGACTATTTCTGATATCGCTAAATTTATGGGGGTTTCCGTAAATGTTGAAGATATTCCTACTGAACAAGTTACGAGTAAACAAAGTAATAAGCTAAACAAAGAATGGGAAGAACGTTTTTGCTCAGAGTTTAACTTATCAAGTAAATTAATTTCTGAACAAAAACCTGAACTTATAAAAAAGATTAAGAAAAAGGTTAAGAAAGTGTTGTCTTAATTTGTATATTTATAGGTTAAGCGATTTTTTTCTCGATTTTTTATATTTAATGGCCCATTAGTAAAAATATACTAAAGGGCCAATTTAATGATAGTCACTTTAAGATAAAGCTTTACTGCACTAATAGCTCTTTTCTTACTATTTCCGCGCCTTTGCTCAATGCATTAAGCTTAGCGTTTGCAACTTCGCGCGAAAGCGGGGCCATGCCGCAGTTTGTGCAGGGGTAGAGTTTGTCGGCATCTACAAACTGTAGGGCTTTGCGTAAAGTAGCGGCTACTTCTTCGGGTGTTTCTATTTCATTGGTGGCAACATCAATAGCGCCTACCATTACTTTTTTACCGCGAATTAGTTCAAGTAAGTCCATAGGTACGTGTGAGTTGTGACACTCAAGTGAGATAATATCAATATTTGATTGCTGTAATTTAGGAAAAGCTTCTTCGTACTGGCGCCATTCATTGCCAAGTGTTTTTTTCCAATCGGTGTTGGCTTTAATGCCGTAGCCATAACAAATATGCACAGCAGTTTCGCATTTTAACCCTTCAATTGCGCGCTCTAAACAGGCAATGCCCCAATCGTTTACTTCATCAAAAAAAACATTAAACGCGGGCTCATCAAATTGGATAATATCAACACCTGCGGCTTCTAGTTCTTTGGCCTCTTGGTTGAGTATTTTGGCAAATTCCCAGGCTAGTTTTTCGCGGCTTTTGTAGTGGTCGTCATAAAGTGTATCTATCATGGTCATTGGGCCGGGTAGTGCCCACTTTATAGGTTGGTTAGTTTGCGAGCGCAAAAACTTAGCGTCTTCTACAAATACAGGTTTTTGGCGGCTAACAGGGCCCACTACGCTTGGTACACTTGCATCGTAACGGTCGCGTATTTTTACGGTTTTTCGTTTTTCAAAATCAACACCGTTAAGGTGCTCTATAAATGTAGTTACAAAATGTTGGCGTGTTTGCTCGCCATCGCTCACTATGTCAATACCAGCGAGTTGTTGTGAGTGAAGTGCAATGCACAGGGCGTCTTTTTTGCCTTCAATAAGTTCGTTGTTTTGAAGCTTCCACGGCGACCAAAGTGTTTCTGGCTCTGCAAGCCATAAGGGCTTTGGTAAACTGCCTGCTGTAGATGTAGGTAATAATGTTTTCATAATAAGAGTGGCCCTTTATTAAAATAAGGTTAAACGTTTGCTGATGTAAATTGCTCAAGCACTGATTTATACGGTTTTATAAAATGCTCTTCAGCAAACTTGCCTTGCTCGGCGGCTAATTTACTGCGCTCATCTCTGTCGTAAATAATTTGCGTGAGTGAGTGGTCGGCATTTTTTAAATTAGGCTTAAAGGCGTTACCCGCTTTGGCATTGGCGTTATAAATTTCTGGGCGATAAATTTTTTGAAAGGTTTCCATTGTGCTAATGGTGCTTATTAGCTCAAGGTTGGTGTAATCGTTTAGTAAGTCACCAAAGAAAAACAAGGCAAAAGGTGCGGCACTATTTGCAGGCATAAAGTAACGCACCTGTAGGCCCATTTTTTTAAAGTATTGCTCTGTTAACGAAGATTCGTTTGGTTGGTATTCAATACCTAAAATAGGGTGCTCGTTGGCAGTGCGATGATAGGTTTTGTTATCTGACACACTGAGGCATATTACCGGTGGCTTTTTAAAGTGTTGCTTATAGGTGTTTGAGCTTACAAACGATTGAAATAATTTACCATGCAGCTCACCAAAATTATCGGGAATACTAAATTGTGGTTTATTTTTATTATGTTGCTGAAGTAACACGCTAAAGTCGTAGTCGCGAACGTACGATGAAAAGTTATTACCAACAATACCTTCTATGCGCTTGTTTGTTTTGGTATCAATAATATTCGTTTTTAATATTTCTATAGAAGGAAAGCTTTGGCTGTTTTCATCTAAACCAATATCTACAGAAATAATCTCAAGCTCTACGCTGTAGCGCTCAGCGGTTGGGTTATCCCAATTAGCAAGGGTGTTAAAGCGGTTGTTGATCATATTTAGCGCTTTTCTTAAGTTTTGTTGGCGGTGTTCGCCTCGTGCTAAGTTTGCAAAATTAGTGGTAATACGGGTGTTTTCAGCGGGTTGGTAGTTTTCATCAAGGCGCTGACTTTTAATATTAAATGTAATGTTTTTACTCATGGTGACTCTATCCATATTGTATATTTAAAACCTGAGCCTTTAGCGTGCTCAAAGGGTGGTTTTGTAATAAACAGGCTTAATGCTTATAAGCGCTGGCCGATAGATAATTTATACGTTGATTGGTGCTTTAATAAAAACGGTTTAATTTCACATAAAACATGAGTTTGATTCATTTATATAAATTAAATGTGTTACTGAGAGAACATAAACCTGTTTTTAGGCATGTAAAAAAATAGTGCAGCGTATAATATATAGGTGTTTAGACGTCTAGATGTGTTTGTTGTGGTAAATTCACGTTAAGCATTAATAAAATTCAGGCACGGCTGTAACCCTTATTTTAATTAACGCTTAAAGTTACAGTTTTAAAAATTACTGTAGTTTTACGGCGAGTTATAGGCACTTATTAATTAAGAAAGCGGTTAAAAGGGAGTGGTTTTTAATGCAACAACTAACAATAATACCTGCAGGCATCTATGTGTTGTTCATCTACGCTTAGTTACACTGATTTAGCTAACTTGATAATAATAAAGTACATTATGTACGGACACTAAAATAAATGAACAAACTAAAAAATCTCATTACTCAATTTATAGTGGCAATGCAAAAGCGACCAGGGCTATTAGCTGTATTGGCGTTTTGCTCAGGTGTTGCAAGCTATGTAATGGTTGATAGAAAAGAGTCTTTCTCGCAGGTTATTGCCATTGTTTTACTGGTGAGCTGGTTTTGGTTGATCATCGACAACTGGCTACGCGATAAAGTACAAGAGCGCTTTGGGGTAGCCGTATCTCCTAATGTAATGCGCTTTGCACTGCAAATGGTGCAACAAGAAAGCCTATTTTTTGCGTTACCGTTTTTTTTAGCGGTTACTCAGTGGGATCACCCACAAGCACTCTTTACATCGCTGATTATTATATGTGCCTTCATATCGGTAATAGATCCATTTTACTATAAAAAGTTAGCTAAAAACCGCACGCTGTTTACAGTATTTCATAACTTTGCATTATTTGTGGTTTTGCTTGTTACGTTACCTATTTTATTAAACCTAACTACGAGCCAAAGCTTAGCAATTGCGCTTGTAACCTCAGTGCTTATTACTTTACCTAGCTTAACAAACTTAATGCCTGATGCGCGCTGGTGGCGTTTTCCTATTTTAGTTTTAATTTTATGTGTAATAAGCGCCGGGGTTTGGCAGCTTCGCAGCTTTGTACCGCCAGCAGCTCTGCGTTTAACCGATATTACCTTGGCACATAAAGTAGATGTTGAGCATAAAAAACCGCTAGGTAGCATTGATACTCTTGATTTATATACACTTCATCATGAAGGGTTATACACATGGACCGCAGTAAAAGCGCCAAGAGGCCTAAACGAAAAAATATTTCATGTATGGATACACAATAAAAAAGAGGTCGACAGAATTACGCTCAATATTAATGGCGGGCGAAAACAAGGCTACAGAGCATGGACTCATAAAGTAAATTTTCCGCATGATGCTAAAGGTAAGTGGCAAGTAAAAGTGATAACTGAGTCGGGACAATTAATAGGGCTTACGAAATTTATTGTTACACCTTAACGCTATAAATTCGCTGATAATCAACTATAGATTTGATACGTTGTTTTTACATTACTTAATGGATGAGTGTTATGAGCATTGCTTTAGATATTGTTATGTGGCTAATGATAGAAACCATTTTAGGGTTTATTTTGTACTCTACCGGCTGTGCAATTTTAAACGTATTCACCTTTGGTAAGTTTAAAGCTGACATTAAAGATTATATGAGCTTTAAGGCAAATAAAGCTAAAAACGTTTACCTAATATGTTTACTTGGTTTTAGCTTTTACGCAGCGTTAATTGGTTTTGTTGCTTACCTAAGCCAATAACTTAGGTTTATAACTATATGAAGTTTAATAATCTATTGGTTATAGCGGGGGTTTTAAGTTTTATAGCGTCACTTTTACATATTGCCTGTATTTTTGGCGGCCCTGATTGGTATCGCTTTTTTGGTGCTGGTGAACACATGGCGCAGTTGGCTGAGCAGGGAAGTACGTATCCTACCTTTGTTACATTAATTATATCAGCCATACTGGCTATATGGGGCATGTATGCGCTCTCTGGCGCAGGTGTTATTTTAAAGCTGCCTTTATTAAAAACGGCTTTAGTATTAATAACAGGCGTTTATTTACTAAGGGGGATAGCAGGATTAATCGCTCCTTTTGTAACAACCAGTCAGTTAATTCATCACAACTCAATTGTATTTTGGATTGTAAGCTCAATTGTATGCAGTATTTATGGGCTGTTTTATTTATTAGGTACACTTAAACTTTTCCGAACACATACCTCATTAACCTTATAAATTAAACACAGCGAGCGCTAAAAATAGATTTTTCACAGCTCAGGTTAATCAAGTTATTTACTATGTAAGGAGCAACATGAGTCACGATCACAGCCATCATATTAGTCACTATAATCGCGCGTTTGCTATAGGCGTTTTACTCAATCTTATATTTGTCGTGATAGAAGCCGGGTACGGTTTTTTTGCCAACTCCCTCGCGCTTTTAGCCGATGCAGGACATAACCTAAGCGACGTGGTTAGTTTATTACTTGCGTGGGGGGCAAATGTTTTGGCAAGTAAAGCAGCTACCGACAAGCGCACCTTTGGCTATAAAAAATCAACGGTGTTAGCGTCTTTAATGAGCTCTGTTTTACTTATGGCTGCCCTTGCTAGCATAGCCTGGCATGCCATAGAGCGTTTTGAAAACCCTCAGCCGGTTACAGGCATGACAGTTATAGTGGTTTCGCTTATTGGTGTGGTAATTAACACATTAACTGCGTTGTTGTTTGTGCAGGGGCAAAAGCACGATTTAAATATTAGAGGTGCTTTTTTACATATGGCGGCCGATGCAGCGGTGTCTTTAGGTGTGGTAATTGCCGGCATTGTTATTTTATTTAAAAACTGGCAGTGGGTAGACCCTGTTGTAAGTTTGAGTATTGTCGTGATTGTGTTTATTGGCACGTGGGGATTATTTAAAGACTCGCTTAATTACGCCACAGACGCCGTACCCAAAAATATTAGTATAGAAAAACTAAAGCAGTATTTTTTAAGCATTGAGCATGTAACAGGTGTGCATGGGCTACATGTGTGGCCACTAAGTACCACAGAGTCTGCGCTTATTGTTCACTTAGTAACGGACAACAACGCATTAAATAACGACTTTTTAATTGAAGTACAGAGCCATTTACATGACCACTTTGACATTGAACACGCCACCATTCAAGTTGAAAGCAGCCAAGGCAGCGCAGGTTGTATGTTTAACCATGGGCATGCCCATGGTTAAACGTTAATTGGTTTTAAAAAATTAACCCTGATAGCTTGTAACAACTTAACGAAAAAATGAGTAGTAGCACGGGTAATATAACTACATTTAAAAGTGTTGAGTTGGTGTATTTTCCCATGACTGATTTTTGATTCACTAACCACACCAAATATGCGGTAATGATGGGCAGTAGTAATCCATTTGCAGCTTGTGCAAATATAATTACCGCAACAGGGTCAAGCCCCAGTGAGGCCACAAACGCACCAAAAGCTAAAATAGTAATGGCGACTGTTTTAAAACGGGTGTTACTCATTTCGCTTGACCAACCAAGCATGCCACATACCGCATACGCGCCTGCTAATGGGGCTGTTATTGCGCTGGTTAATCCTGCGGCAAATAAGCCAATAGCAAAAAAGTAATGCGCTGCTTCGCCAAGTAATGGCTCAAGTTGCACGGCCATATTTGCTGCACTAATTTTACCGGCATCGGTGCCATAAAAGGCAACAGACGCGGTTGATAAAATGGCAAGGGTGATCACCCCACCTAGCGTAATTGATAAACCTGTATCTAAGTTAGTTTGTTTAATAACAGTGTCTTTATCCCTTTTAGAATGATCTTGCGCTGCTAAAACACCAGAGTGCAAAAATAAGTTATACGGTACAATGGTTGTGCCAATGAGGGCCAATACCGTTGTAATTGAGCCAGTTGGCATTGTAGGTATAAACCCTGCGAGTACTTTAGCCATTGGTGGCGCAGCCATAATTAGGGTAGATATAAATACCAGGCTCATAAGGATCACCAGCAGTATTAATGCATTTTCTACCACTTTGTGCTTACCACTGTATAAAAGAATAGCGCTACATACAGCAATTAACGGCGTCCATATTTGTGCACTTACCCCTGGGAAAATACCAACTAGCCCCATACTTGCACCACTGAGGTTTCCGGCTTCATATGCAGCGCTACCCACACCAATTGCACTTATTACTAAAAAACTAGCAAGCGCTTTAAGATAAGGGGTTATAATGTGTGCACGTAACGCTTGTGCTAAATCTTGCCCTGTTGCTACTCCTAATCGAGCAGCCATAGACTGCAACAAAATAGTGGCAATAACCGAAAAAAGTAATGTCCAAATTAATGCAAACCCAAAGTTTGCACCGGCAACACTTGCCGTTGTGATTGTTCCGGGGCCAATAAATGCGGCTGTTACAAGTAATCCTGGGCCAAATCGCATACTGTTACCTTAATATTTGCTTTTAAATTTAGAACAACGTTTTATTACGTTGAACCTAGATTGCTGCCACTTTACGTGCCATGCAGCGAGAGCCCCACCTTGGCTAATTAACCTTAAACTCTGGGTAATTATTTTAATATGACTATCAAAAAGCCGCGTAGGATACCAACTTATATATAGATTTAAAGAGCCAAACGATTACCTGCTTGTTAATTGCACAATATGCGCGAGTTATATTTATAAATCAGCCATGTGCGTTGTTGGTTTCTCATTTTTATCCTACCTTATAGATTGTAAAATGAGCAAGTTACTTAGTTTTTTAATGATGTGAGCCATTTTTTAAATAAATTGTTTAAAAAGGCATCTTTTTATTGCTGAGCTTCGTTAAATAGCACTATTATGCGCAACTTTTTGGTTTTGGACCTTTTAATGAAAACTAATTTAAAAATCTCTCACTTGATCTGCATTATGTCGCTGGCTTTAGGTACGAGTAAAAGCGCTGCGAATGAATCGCTACACGAGCTTGAGGTAGGTGTAGGTGGGAATATAAAAAGCGTTGCACACCCTGATCACGAAAATGAAAAATTAAATATTCATATTCATCCTTTATGGGAAAGCCATTATGTGACAGAAGGGCGCGATAACTTGCCCGGTAGCGCTTTAGCCTCTATTGCGGGCGAAATAAATTACAATGACTTTACGTTTATCCCTTGGTTAGCAACAGACACTGATAATGACTACGATGAGCTAAATTTAAATGCTATTTATTCAACTGAGCTTGCAGAGCACCTAACTTTGTATGCAGGTTACAACCATATAAAAGCACGCGAGGAAGGAGTAAATTCCCATGATAATGAGCTTAGCCTAGATATAAGCTATGCATATGATTGGGATATACATGCAATGGCGAGTATTTACCACTCGTTATCGCTCAGTGGCTCTTTTATAGAGCTGGCAATTACAAAAGAGTATGCATTTAGTGATTTAATGCGATTGGAGCTGCAAACTGCGGCGGGTTTTAATAGTGGTTATGTAAGTGATGGCCACAATGGCCTTAATAACGTAAAACTTGCTGCTAATTTATCTTATCAACTATTAAATAATGTCATGCTATCTGGCTATGCCAGTTACAGCGTTGCAATAAACAAAGATGCTGCACACTATAGCGGTGATGAGCATTTACGCTCCTTATTTTGGGCAGGGCTTGGTGTTAGTTATCAATTTAATTAGGGGAGATTAGGCGTAAGCATTAAAGCGTAAGTGATGGCCCCCTTATTAATTTTTGTTTAGAGTGCTAAAAATTGTGCAAACAAATAAAAGTCTCGCATTTTTAATATGTTTTAGGTTTAAGGTATAGTGGGTACAACACTCAATTAAGGAGGCTTTTATGAAATTTTTAGTTTTTTTAGGCACCGTTAGAGATAGCACACCCCCTAAGCCAGCACGATTAGGAGAGCGAGTGGCTGAGTCATGCCTCAAATGTTTAAATCAGCGCTACAGCGAGCACGAGTTTGAACTTATAGACGCGCTCGACTTTCCTTCAGAAGATGTATTTAAACCTCATTTTGCCTATGCAAAAAGCCAAGCTCCAGCACATTTAACAGCCTTAGCAGATAAAATTACCCAAGCAGATGGCTATATAATGGTAAGCCCAGAGTACAATCATAGTATGAGCCCGGCATTAGCTGATTTGCTAAACCATTTTGGCAGCTCGTTGTTCTCGTACAAGCCAAGCGCTATTGTCACCTATTCGGCAGGGCAATGGGGAGGATTACGTGCGGCAATTAGTTTACGTACCTTTTTATCTGAACTTGGGTGTTTACCTGTCTCTGCAATGGTTCATGTACCAAAGGCGCAAGAGGTGCTAAATAGCGATGGTTCAATGCAAGAGGGTGAAGAAGAAAAATCGTGGTTTAATTATTATTCGCGTACTTTTAGCCAACTGATGTGGTGGGCACAGGCGAGCAGCCAACATAGTAAAAACGTAGATCCCCACGCTATGTTAAAAAGTTTTAAAACAGCGCCATCTCAGCGAAATGCACCTTAAAAAATGTATTAAGGTGCGCTTTTATATGTATACTGTTTTTATATACAGTGTTTTGCTCGGTTAAAACAATAAGCTAATTGATAAGCGGGCTGTGCGAGGCTCAATAGGATGAAAGTGGTTATCTTCTACACCTTGTGCAGGCTCGCCCGGTAAGCGCGAAGCGTAGTAGTAATCTATATCGTGATCGTTACTATCAAATAAATTCAGTAGTTCAAAATCGACTTTCCAGTGAGTTTGTTTATAGCTAATAGCACTATTAACTACCGTTAATGGTTCAGAGCGAATATCACCATAGTCAGAAAGCGTACGTTTACCTATGTGGCGTACTCTAAATGATGATTGCCACATTTGACTTATATGCCAATTTAAACCTGCACTTGCAACAACAGGTACTGCGCCTTCTATATAGTTTTTGTCAGAGTTTATATTTAATCTTGAATGAGTAAACGAGGCTTCCATGTCTAGGCTAAAGCGTTCATTAATCCAGTAATACGCGCTTAGCTCTAGACCATAACGTTTTGATGCATCACTTGGCTCTGTATTACCCGCATCACCTACAAATAAAAGCTCTGAGTCGAGTGTAAGCCACCATAAAGCGGCTGATAAATTAACGTTTTGATCATCGGCAAAACGCAGGCCTAGTTCAGCACCTTCACTTTTTACCAGTAAATCTACTTTTTCGGAATTTTGTTGGCTAACAGGGTCAATATTAATGGTAGTGCCGCGGGCATCGTTTGAATGAAAAGACTGCCCCCAGTTTGCATAAGCGACTAACAAATCAGTAAGTTTATAATTTAAACTGCCTTTAAAGCTTACTAAGTCATCGTTTGCTTTGCCCGAATTTACCTGTGTGATACTGCTTACATCGGTATCAAAATAGTCGTACCGCACGCCTGCTGTTGCCTCTAATTTAGGTGTGAAAAGTATTTTTGTTTGCCAATAACTCGAATAGCTTGTTTGTTTTATGGCATCTTGTCTTATTGTATTGAGTCTCTCTCGCGCTTTAGTGTTATAAAGTCCTACCTTGTCTATATCGTCATGGCGAACCTCAAGCCCTGCAGTGTGCTGCATATTTAAACCAGCAGTAAGGGAGTCTAATTGATAACTTAGCTCACCACCATAAATAGTGCGGCTATCTTGTTGGTTAAACTGATCGCCATTTATAGGGTCGTTTAAAAAATAGCTAAAGTTAGAAAACAGTGTTAAATCGTAATTTATGGCATAAATACTGGTTTTTATATGCTTGCCTTGCCAAACACTTGATAGGCTATAGCGACTCGAACTCCCCCCAAGGGTGGTATCAAGCGACCCTAAGGGTGACGTTATATTTTGTGACACTGCGCGCTGTGGAATTTGATCGGCTGATTGCCATGTGTTGTCGTAGGCCATTGCTGTAATAGATAAATCTCCATTTAAAGCTTTGCCAACATAACGAAGTAGGGCATTTTTTTTATTTACGTTTTCGTTTATATCATCCCATGGGCCATCGTAGCCTTGCCACTCAGCTGCTGCTATTAACTTGGCATTAGATACATCAACCGCACTAAGCACAACTGCACGTTTATAGTTATCTTCACCAATGCTTAGCTCTATTTGCTTGTGCTTTAAGTTATTAGCTATATTAAATTGCGCACTCCCCGCACTTGAAAAGTCGCCTTGTGTAGCGCTGTATGATCCTTTTTGGTAATTTATAGTTGAAATAGCTTCTGGAATAATAAAATTAAGATCGGTATAACCTTGCCCGTGTCCATGGCTTCGCATATTTATGGGCATGCCCTCAATGCTGGTGGCAAAGTCGGTGCCATGATCTAAATTAAAGCCTCTAATAAAGTATTGATTAGCCTTACCCGAGCCACTGTGTTGTGTAACCGCCATACCTGGAATAAGCTCTAACATTTCGGCGCTTCTGAGCATGGGACGCTGCTGTATTTCTCCTTGACCAATAATACCGCTTGAGGCACTGATAGACTCGCCAATTAAACCATCTCTATGTCCATAAACAGTAAGGGTCTCTATATTCGCGTAGCTGCTAGTGCTATATAACGTGCTCAGTGTAAGTAAGGCTAATCTATTCATCGCTAAAATCCCTATGTATTTACTATCTATAATAAGCAGATAATTTAAATACGGCTTAGCTGATCGATTGGATGCAACATTTGTTATCAAGGTGTAATGGTGCATGTTTAGCACTTAGCTAGTGAGCTTTTTAGGTATGAGTAAAAACTACCTGGTGAGTATTGTAATCTGGCTATATAACACTAATAATCATGTGGCTAACTCACTATTTAACCTATAAAACAAAGAGCCTGTATTGAAAGCCAAAGGAATTCGCAATTTTTATATTAACGAAGAGCAATCTGTTTATTTGCTGTCACATAGAGATGCCAAAAAACACCGTCAATGGCTTAATATTTGTATTAAACAACTGACAGCACTTGGCTATAAAAATGTAGAGATGATTGGGTCAGGCGCGTTTGGGTTTGTGTTTGCTGGCAATGACGAAAATGCCTTACCTTGGGTGTTTAAGTTCTCGCGTATTACGCTTGCCCAAAGCGTGCGCGACCGCCTAGAAGACGAAGCGTATATGCTCTCGCAAATTAATAACCCGCTAGTGCCCACCTTTTATGCTTTTGAGCGTATAAAAAAGCAAGGTATTTTAATGATGGCCCGCGCCATTGGAGAAGACCTTGAAAAAGTATCGCTAAAAAAAGGGCGTTTTAGTGCCGCCCATATTATGCAATTAGCGGTGCGGCTGCGTAATGTATTAATTGACCTGCGTAATCATAAAAATGGTTTAACCCCTCAACCTATAGTGCATGGCGATATTAAACCTTCTAACTTGGTATGGGATGAGCAAAGCGATGCGCTGTCTTTAGTTGATTGGGGAAGCTCTGTTTACGCACAGGTTGATAGTAAGGGTGAGCCTATAGCCAGTAATTTTATGGATTTAATGTCGGGAGATTTAAGCACTACTAATGCCAGAATGGGCGATGTGTATTTTATAGGTGATGCGCAAATGTCCGGTGAGCAGTCATCACCACGCTTTGATGAACAAGGTGTGGCTTCTACTTTATATGCACTTGCCTCCGCTCAGTCGTGTCGTTTTGGTGCGCAAGCCATTCCTGCAAGCTCGCTTGGCTTACCCAAAGAGCTTGCCAATGTAATTGATGGCATGCTGTCTAAAAATAAAACCATACGCGATGGCGCAGGCGATTACTTTATCCGTAACATTACCAAAATGGCTAAGGCGTATTTACCTGAGCTTAAAAAAGCGGAGCCTCGTCCTGCTATTCCGTATTGGTTTGGTAAAGGCGATAAGCCCGACACCGTAGTATATAGCTCGCGAAAACAGTTTTTACGACAAGCCGATCATAATCAACAATTGCTTGATGTAAACGATGCTCAATTAGATCGCTACTACAAAGAGTTTTTGTTTGATACCGGCGATACCGAAAAAGCCTTTTTGGCCTCTATCAGCCGCCTAGCTAAATATCCTGTAGTGGGTGGATTGAGCTTTCATTGGAAAGATGAGTCGTTGTTTGTTGAGTCATCGCTTATTATGCATGATGAAAGTTTAAAAACAGCCTTTACCGATGCCATTAATAATACCGTGATGCTTGCTCAAGCAATAAGTCAAAAAGGTTTATTTAAGTGTTGTTTATTTGATGCGCGTAAAACTATTCAATTAGAGCGAGATGGAACCGGGGCGTTTAAATTTGATAATCTCCCTGAGCTTGATTATGAAGTTGTCAGTATGAAGGCAAACGAAATTGCACGTCCACATTCTTACTTTGAAGACGGTAAAGACCCTGATGAGCAGCTGCAACTTCCTAAAAAAGTGATTAGATGCGTGTTTGAGCTAAACCAAATTCATCATACTGGCTGTATTATATTTGAAGCCCTGCCAGATAGAATGAAAATACACCATTACTATCGCTTACTCGATGAAAGCAAAGAAGTAGAGTTTAAACGGTTACTTAATAAATTAATGCAGTATGCAGTTAATATTACTGATGTAGGGGTAGCAGGATTTATGAAGCTTCCTTATAAAAACACTCGCGAATTTTCGCTTTGCGAAAAACAACCAGAGAATTTCTTTCCTAAAAATCCAAAATTATTAGCGCAGTAAAAATAAAAAAGGGCAGCTTAATATTAAGTCTGCCCTTGGCTACTTAATTGTTAGTTTAAAACACTGTGCTAAAAGGCGTACGCGGTGTTAAGGCAAACTGATGAGTCATTTTTTGCTGTTTGTTAGTGGCGGTAATGTGGTACTTATTTAAATCAGGGTTTTGACTAAATAACCTAACGTTTAATTTTAGCTGTGCGCTAATATCGGGCACTGTATATCGGCCCGTAATCGTTATGTACTCAATGTTATTAGTATCAGTATGCGACACTTCAGGGTTTAGTAATAAGCCCTCTAAAGAAAACTTATAATGATGATCGTTTAAATAAACCCCTCGCATTATAGTTTTGCTGATTTGCTTTTTATGGGCGTTAAATTCATCCATAGATACTTTTTTATTTAAATCATCATCAAGGTTATTAAATGCAGAAATAGGCAGCGAGAGCACAATAAAGGCATGGTTATCAATCACGTTTAATGTTCCGTGTTGAGCCACTATTAAATGTGCATAAACAACCGGTGCTATAACAATGTTGGCCACTAAAATAAGCGCAACCAGTGCTTTTTTATGTAATTTCATCATGCTCACTTTGCCTATAAGTAAATTTATAGCTCGCCTTTAACACAGCGTTGAAAAAACGGATAAGTATCGGTTGCATAGTAATGGTATATGCCTTGTGGAAATTCAGGGGTCACACCAAAGCGCCCGTTACACTCATCTAAATCGCCAGAGCCAGCTACATACTCCCAATCTTGTGCAAAAGTTCCCAGTGGATAAATATCGGTAGAAGGGCGGTTATCGCTTACAGTACTAATATGTTGGTAGCTACCTGTCATCACTTTAAGTGACGAACTTGCATCATCCGCGGTGCTATAGCCATAACGCGCATAAATGGGAAACCCATCAGCCGCCCATGCAATTAGAGTCATTGTTGAGCTGTTGCCGCCTTTAAGGGAGATAAATCCCTCCGGCATGCCATGATAATGATATGTGCCATCGGGCTGTACGTGTGCGTTGTTATCGTCAGTACCAAAACTAAAGGTATCTTGGCTTAGTGCTTCAATACTCCAGTTGCCACTGTTATCGCCAAGCGAGCAATTATCGCCAGAGTCATCACAACTGCCGCCGGTACCGGCATCAATTTTAACGCCATTTAGTACTATGCCTAACACGCCCCGAGGGCCGCCCATTAAGGTTGCTGTATCGCTTTGTATAGGCGTTAACGTAAAGCTCTCACTCACAGTTTGCTCAGAAATGGTGTTTGGATTGTCGGGGTTAGGAAACGTGCCCACATCATGATCTGGAATGCCATTAGCAACTACATCGCGTGTTGTACCTGTGCATGCCCAATCAGCAGAGCTGGTGGTTTGCACTGATGTTGAGTCGTTGTATTCATTGTAACTGTATTCACATAGCACTTGCTCGGTTGAGCTGGTGCCACTTGTTGCTGTTGTACTTTCACTGCTTGAACTTGTACTTTCATCAGTGGCGGTTGTTAGGTTTTGCTCATCACTGCCACATGCAACAAGAGAAGAAATTGCTGCGCTTAAAAACGAAATTTTTAATAGTTTAACTTTATTACATAGAGAGTGATTCATCATACACAGCCAATTAAGTACTAATTGACGCTATTTTTGATCTCAAATGTGCAAGCAATGTGCAAAAATAAATCAACATTGAGTATGTTTGTTAATCAGGTGATTTTACTTAAGCTGCATGTATTATAAAATCAGTGCATTAACAGCCTAAAGTAAAGAATGGTGTAATGGCAAAATCAAAACCTGAGGTGTCGATTCAAAGTTGTGGGATTTATTCTACATGGGATAGCAAAAGTAAAGCATTGCCACAAATTGAGCAGTTTACAACCAATGTAATTGCCAAGCTTGATGTTGAATTTGGTTTAATAATTAATATCAAAAAAGCAAAAGGCGAAAAACTTCACTTTTGTATTTATCACCCCGATATACCAGACAGTAATGGCGAAATAATGCCGCCCTTTGAAGGCGTTGAATACATTAAAGAGAACGACTGGCAGTTTTATTTAGGTGATACGCTGTGGGAGCCTATTGAAAATAAATTAGGTGATTGGCGAATGACACTCACCCTAAATAATAAAATTATTGCCGATAAAACATTTAACGTTGCACTTGAAGAGCAAGGCTCTGTTAATGATTTTTGGCGTAAACGAGGTTACTAAGCCCTAAAACTGCAGAGCTAAAAAAAGCCAATATACATTGGCTTTAAAAATATAACTTAACCTGAACTCTGGTTAAGAGATATACCAACATAATTTATCATGATGATCTTTAAGCTTAATTCTCTAGCCAGCGGTTTTCGGTGAAAACAAGGCGAATTTACGCGTCAATAGCTAGCCTATTGCAAGTAAATTCAACGCTGTTAGCGCTGAAAATAGCTGCTAGAGATAGATTTATTATCCAGAGTTGAGGTTAACTTAGTTACCCCACGGGTTAGTTGCATTTGAGCGTTGTTTTCGTGCCCTGGCGCGTTGTTTAGTGGCCTTTTTTTCCATAATTCGCTTTGCATCACTAAAACTTAATTCGCACGGCTCCCCCGGTTTATGATCCGCAGGAATAACTCTATCTCGTGGTGGTAACTCGTATTGCACATCGTCGGGTTTAGGTAAGTTTTTAAGGCGGTATAGGTAAAAGTTATCTACCTTTTCTTGTGCCCATTGTGTTTTACGTAAAAACTTAACCGCCGATTTTACATCTGGGTTGTTTTTAAAACAGTTTAATTGCAAATAAGCGTGTAGTAGCTCCCACCCATATTGCTCAACCAGTTCTTCAACCACTTGCTCTAATTTTACGCCTTGCAGTGGGTTATTACTGTAAAGATCTTGGTTGCTCATAGGTGTTGCCTCATTAATAAAAATACAAATGCCATTATAAATTTAATAACGAGGCTTTAATAGATAAAATTGCTTAACTTTGGCAATTAACAACTACGCGGCCGCGAATTTTACCTTCCATAAGTTGCTCGGCATTTTCGATTACTTGCTCAAGTGTAATTTCGGTTGAAATTTTATCAAGGTAATCGGCTTTTATTAAGCTTGCTAGTCTGTCCCATGCTTCTACTCTGTCTTTTTTAGGGCGCATAACGCTGTCTATACCAATTAAAGATACACCACGTAAAATAAAGGGCGCTACTGATGCGGGTAAATCCATGCCTTGGGCTAAACCACACGCAGTAACCACACCACCGTATTTAAGCGATGCACAAATATTAGCAAGCGTGTGGCTCCCTACCGAATCTATAGCACCCGCAAAGCGTTCTTTTTGAAGTGGCTTACCTGGGTTTGAAAGCTCATCGCGGCTAATAATTTGTGACGCACCTAGTTCTTTTAAGTAATCGCTTTGCTCCATTCTTCCTGTTGCAGCGGTTACGTTATAGCCCAGCTGATTTAATAAATAAATAGCAAAGCTGCCAACACCACCGTTTGCACCGGTCACTAATATTTCGCCATCACTTGGAGTGATGCCTTGTTTTTCAAGGGCAATAACACTCAACATTGCTGTGTAGCCTGCGGTGCCAATTTGCATTGCTTGTTTTGGCGATAGCGCTGCAGGGAGGGGGATTAACCAATCACTATTAAGCGATGCCTTTTGTGCTAAGCCGCCCCAGTGTTTTTCGCCCACACCAAAGCCATTTAAAATTACATTATCGCCAACAGCAAATTCATCCGTACTTGTTTCACTTACTGTGCCCACTAAATCGATGCCTGGCACCATAGGAAAACTGCGCACAACAGGGCCTTTACCTGTAATGGCTAACCCATCTTTGTAATTGAGTGTGCTGTAAAGTACATCAAGTTGCACGTTTTGATCTGGTAGGTCACTTTGCTGCACTTCACTAAGCGCCGCAGCGTAGTTTTCGTCTTTCGTAATTACAATAGCTTTAACTGAGTTACTCATAACATATCCTTTTAGACCGATCGGTTTTTAATGGCTAATTAAAATGCGCATTAGGTGAGTAATGCGCGTAAAAACATTTCTGTATACAACGTAAGGGGTTTATTTGATTGGGTAAGTTTAGCGCGCATAACGGCGCCTTCCCAGCCAATCCAAAAATATTCACTCATAAGCTGCGTATCAACAGTTTTAGCAATCGTGCCTTGTTGCTGTGCTTCATTTAAACACTGCTCCACTTGCTGCTGCCATGCTACGTAGCTTTGTAGTAGGCGGATTTTAAATTCATCACTTAAATGATTGAGCTCTTGATTTAAATTGCCGACCAAACAACCGCGTTTGTACTGGTATTTTTGCATGCCCATAATGGCACTTTGCGTAAAGTGAATTAAGCGCTCGAGGGGCGGGGTATTGCTATCGGTTAAATATTTTTTGAGCTTAGTAATAAAGTAGTCATCGTAGGCATTTACTAACGCAATACCAAACGCTTCTTTACTTTTAAAGTAATGATAAAACGAGCCTTTAGGCACGCCGGCTTTTTTTAAAATGGTATCAAGGCCAGTTGCGCTAAAACCAAATTCGGTTAAGGTTTCTAGGCCAACCCTAATAAGGTGCGCTTTGGTATCGGCGTTTTCGCGAGGTATTTTAGGGGGTCTTCCGCGCCGTGCAGGTGCCTGAGCAGTGTTCATTATAAGTAACCCCTAATAGCCTTTTTTATAGTTAATTCATATTAGACCGATCGACTTTAATTAATCAAGCATAAATACCAATTGTTTAAAAATAAATCGTTAAAGCTGTTTTTTAAACAAAAGGGCAAATTGCAATAAAATCGTCATGATTACATTTTTGTTTGGAACTTAGCCAAAAAAGCTGTGTCGGATAAATAGGTCGTGTTGATTTTTGCTGGTTAAAGTTGCAGTGGAGTTTGGCATTTAGACAAGGCGATAATGCACCATAAATACCAACTATATGCTGCCCATTAGGTGCTTTCATTAAGCAGTTATTTAATCGCTCTAATGGAGATATTTAAATCAGCAAAGTAGAACACGCCTTAGCACATAAGTGCATTTAAGCGGTTAGATAGCCGTATTGTAAATTAAAGAAGCAGTACGAAATGAAGTGGTACGACCACTGTGTTTTTATTAATGTTAAATTATTTTTGCATCAGCATGTTAGTTAATGTCAAACAAATTAATTAATTTTGCTATTTGAATTTAACATTTTTATTAACTATTCATTAAATGTAGATTTCACTAATGCTACAAAATTTATAATTAAAAAAGGTGAGGATATTACCGATGAAGAGACAAAAAAGAGATCGTTTAGAAAGAGCTCATTCTCAAGGTTTTAAAGCAGGTTTAGCCGGGCGCTCAAAAGAGCTATGCCCTTATCAGCAAATCGATCCTAAGTCCGAATGGTTAGGCGGTTGGCGTGAAGCAATTGAAAACCGAAACATGTATAAAACCTAATTCATCAGATAAGAATTAACGTAAAAAGGCCTCCAACTGGAGGCCTTTTTGCATACATCCATTACTAATTTTAGAATGCGCTTGTGTCTTGAAATAAGCCCACTTTTAAATCTTTTGCTTCGTAAATTACGCGGCCATCTACTTCAACTGTGCCATCAGCCATGCCCATAAATAATTTACGCTTAATTACACGTTTCATATCAAGGCGGTATGTTACTTTTTTAGCGGTAGGTAAAATTTGACCGGTAAATTTAACTTCACCCACACCTAAAGCACGGCCTAAACCTGGGCCACCAGACCAGCCTAAGAAAAAGCCAACGAGTTGCCACATAGCATCTAGCCCTAAACAACCTGGCATAACTGGGTCGCCTTTAAAATGGCAATCGAAAAACCATAGGCTTGGGTCAATATCAAGCTCAGCTACAATTTGGCCTTTACCGTGCTCGCCGCCATCAGCAGTGATTGAAGTAATACGGTCCATCATTAACATGTTGTCGCTTGGTAAACGGCAGTTACCTTCACCAAACATTTCACCTTGACCACATAGGATCAAATCTTCTTTTGTATAGCTATTTTTAGGTTCCATAACACTTATCTTCGCTTAGAAATTGCCAAGTACTTTAGCGTACACTTGTACGCTAAACAACTCGGAGCAGTTGAAAAAAAGACTTTTTTGCGTGATTTATCGCCAATCAGTAGTGGCGATTGCTTTTTGCACTATAAAACCGCGCAATTACAATCAGAAATCATTATAATTACCCCTGACTTATAACCAGTTTAAAGGAAGTTTATGATCCTTTTTGTTAACTCACTAACAGTGATTGATTTTTCTTACTTATGTAACAAACGCGGCGCCGTTGGCGAGAGCTGGATTGTTGACTTAACGTTGCATGGCAAGCTAAATGAAGAGTCTATGGTGTTAGACTTTGGCTTAGTTAAAAAGCAAATTAAAGGCATAATTGACGACTGTTTAGACCACAAATTAGCAATTGCTAAAGGTTTAAATGGCACAGTACAAGAATTTGATTCGCACAAAACGCTCGATTGCACATTTGGTGATAACCACCATTTAGCAATGAGCGCACCACATCAAGCTTATTGCATGATAGATGCACCAGAAATTAGCGTTGAATCAGTGACTGAATTTTTAATCGACACTATTTTACCAAAACTGCCAGGAAACATTGAAAAAATTGAGTTATCGCTTAAACCAGAGCACAGCCAAAGTTTTTATTATCATTACAGCCATGGCCTTAAAAAGCACGATGGTAACTGTCAGCGTATTATTCATGGCCATCGCTCGCAAATTGGTATTAGTTTAGATGGTATGTCTATGCCACGCTTACAAAAGCAATGGGCAGAAAAATGGCAAGATATTTACTTAGCCACGCGTGAAGACCAAATCGCTGCAAGCGAATTAAAACACATAAGCGCTAAAAACGATGATGTGTGTTTTGCTTACACCGCTGCACAAGGTTACTTTGAAATGGCGATAAGCGAGTCACGCTGTGACATTTTACCTGTTGATACAACGGTAGAATGTATTGCTCAACACCTTGCTGAGCAGGTTAAGGCAGAATACCCAGACAAAGACGTAAAAATTACCGCTTATGAAGGCGTAGGAAAGGGATCGATTAGTTATGCTTAAAACTCTTTTAGCAACAGCGCTTGTAACCACAACTAGCTTTAGTGCATTAGCGCTTGAGCTAAAAGGGCACCTAACGCAGGGCGGCTTAGTGACAGGCAAGCTTGAAAATGTAAAGTCTGTATCGCTAGATGGTAAAACATTAAAGTTATCAGACTCTGGCAATTTTGTGTTTGGCTTTGGTCGCGACGCGAAAGCAAAACACGCCCTTACGTGGGTAGATAATAACGGTAAAACACACACGCAAGATTTAATGATCACTAAACGCGATTATAAAATTGATAAAATTACCGGTGTGGCTAAAAAGTATGTGTCGCCCCCTAAAGAAGTAAGCGCACGTATTAGCCGTGAGGCGCAAGCAATACGTAAAGCGCGCGCAGTTAACTCTGATTTACAGTACTTTTTAGACCCGGTATTAAAGCCTGCACAAGGACGTATATCGGGTGTTTATGGTAGCCAACGTTATTTTAACGGCGAACCGCGACGCCCACATTTTGGTTTAGATATTGCCAATAAAACCGGCTCGCCTGTTTATGCTCCGATTAGTGGCACCGTGGTGTTTGCCGACCCCGATTTATACTACTCGGGCGGTACGCTTATTATTGACCACGGCCATGGCGTTACCTCTACATATATTCATTTAAGCAAATTAGATGTAAAAGTAGGCGATACAATAAGCCAAGGCGACAAAGTTGCCGAAATAGGTGCGACTGGGCGTGTAACAGGCCCACACCTTGATTGGCGTTTTAACTGGGAAGGCGAGCGCCTAGACCCAGCATTATTGATGCAAGATAAGCTTGCTAATAAAAAGTAGATACTATGACAGACATTAACCGCGATGCAATTATTGCAAAGCGTATTGAAGACTCAACGACCTCGGTTACTAAAACGGTGTTTCCTGGGCGCACTAATCATCACAACACATTATTTGGTGGCGATGCGTTAGCATGGATGGACGAGGTTGCTTTTATTGCCGCCACTCGTTTTTGCCGAAAGCCGTTAGTGACTATTTCATCTGATAGAGTTGATTTTAAAGAGGCTATTCCAGCGGGGACTTTTGCTGAGCTAATTGCTAAAGTTGTGCATGTGGGCAATACATCACTTAAAGTGGATGTGGATATTTGTTTAGAAACCATGCATAAAGATGATAAGCACTCGGCGATTTCAGGCAGCTTTACCTTTGTAGCCGTAGATGATGACCACAGACCGACACCGGTTGTGTGCGATAAAATGATTTACGGTTTTGAATAAATAAATATTAAGGCAAGCAGCCTTTAAATAAGCATCTTTATTAGGTGCTTATTTAATTACAGGAAAAGAACACATCATACTAGTTAATTGTAAAAGCAATCTTAGCAGCTATAAAAATATATAGATTAAGTCAGCAAAGAGGGAGGTATAAAAAAGGCATGAAATACATGCCTTAAAAATAATGAATTATACACACTATAAGTGCAGAGGTGCTAAAGCACCATAGCCGCAATCCAACCAAATATAAGTAATGGAATATTAAAATGTATAAAGGTGGGGATCACCGAATCTCGTATATGGTCATGTTGACCATCGGCATTTAAACCCGAGGTTGGTCCAAGTGTAGAGTCAGAGGCTGGAGAGCCCGCATCACCTAATGCACCCGCAGTACCCACTAAAGCCGCAGTTGCCATAACCGAGAAACCTAAATCTAAACATAAAGGCACAAATAAGGTAGCTATAATTGGCACTGTAGAAAACGAACTACCAATACCCATTGTTATCAATAATCCCACCAATAAAATAGAGGCCGCAGCGAGAGGCTTATTGCCATCAAATAACGCCGCGCCACTGTGAACTAAACTTGCTACATCACCGGTTGCTTTCATTACTGAGGCAAATCCTTGAGCCGAAATCATAATAAAGCCAATCATCGCCATCATGGCGACGCCTTTACTAAATACGTCGCCGTTTTCTTCCCACTTAACAACACCAAATACACTAAATATCATTACGCCAACAAGGCCGCCTAATATCATAGAGCCACTTAGGTTTTGTGCAACCAATGATGAAAGCACAGCAAACAAACCCACGATCATCACTTTTTTTGGCTTCTCAATGTCGCTAGCTTTGCTTTGTGTTGTTAACGGTTGCGCTTGGTAGTCACGGCGCTTTGCGTAACTTATAAACACCGCGATAATTAACCCAACCAACATACCGCAGGCAGGAATAATCATTGCCATAGGCACTTGTGTGTTAACTATGTCTAGGCCGTTATCAACTAAGTTTTTATGCAAAATAGAGTATAAGTAAATGCCACCAAATCCATAAGGCAATACCATGTAAGAGGTAGCTAAACCAAACGTTAATATACAGGCAATGGCGCGGCGGTCTAAACGTAGTTGATTAAACACAACCAGCAAAGGGGGGATTAAAATAGGTATAAAGGCTATGTGCACAGGCACTAAATTTTGAGAAGAAATAGCGCAGCCTAATATAATTAATAAAATAAAATAGCTTAAAAAGGTTTCGCTGCCTGCACCTTGTGCATTCACTTTGTTTAATAGCTTTTCGGCGAGGATACGGGTTAATCCCGATTTTGAAATAGCCACTGCAAAGGCACCTAACATTGCGTAACTTAGTGCAATTTCAGCGCCGGCCGACAAACCAGAATTAAATGCATCAACACTTTCTTTTATTCCTAAACCCGCTGTTAAACCAGCTACAAGTGCACTAATTATCATAGCTACAATGACATTTACACGTGCTAAGGAGAGCCCAAGCATTAAAATAACGCCTATAACAACCGCATTCATAGTTTTCTCTATTTTGAAGATTTAATTAATTTTATCAGATCTTTAGCCTGATTTTTACGTTCTTTAGTAAAAGGTTTTTTAGCGTAGCGCACTTGATTAAATAAATAGCTAAATTCGCTTAAAGGTTCCGCAGTATCAGGGCTTTGCTCAGCAAAGTATATTAACTGCTGATTAGGTGAATAGTGACTAGGCGCCGCTATGTCGTTTTTATCTGCCCAGTGCTTAATTGCCTCAAATTCTGAAACTAACGGCGGGCGTTTACTTTTATTGCGTGGCCAATTTAAATAAATAAAGTAAGCAGCAAAGCTAAAAGCAAGTCCTAAAATAACCGCTAAAGGTACCAGCCAAAGATGTTTACTACCAAAAAGTGATTTTAAAAAGTTGCTTTGCTTTTCTTCGTCAAAGCCAAGTACCCAGCTGGTCCATTGGTAATCAAGGGTTTCTAGTTTGAGCCTTAACCAATTAACGGCTGCAAAGTTACTTAAACTCACTAAGCCAAAATCGAGATTACTTTTAAATTCATCATTGAGTTCTTCGTTTTGTGAAAGTGAACCATTTAAACGCTCGGGGGCGACCACCACAGTGGCATCAAAAATTTGCCACTGATTATTAATATACACTTCAACCCAAGCGTGGGCATCGTATTGGCGAACCGATAAATAATTATTTGTTTGGTTTTTTTCGCCACCTAAATAACCGCTGGCCAAGCGCGCGGGAATACCGGCGCTTCTAAAAATATACGCTGCTGCACTGGCGTAATGGCCGCAAAAGCCGCGTTTTTTATCAAATAAAAATTGATCAATAGTGCTGTCACCGGTCATAGGCTCGGGGGTTAACGTGTAACTAAATTCTTGTTTAGCAAAGTAGCTAAGCAATGCATTATAAAAGTCACTTTGCGAGGTTGTTGATTGTTTAAGTTCGGCAGCAAGCTTGGCTGCTTGTTGGTTTGTTTGGTTATTTGAACGTGTGTAATAAGCGGTTTGCCAATCTGAAAGTTGCTCTGTACTCAGTGCTGCACTTGATACCTGATACTGCAAGCTTTTAGCTTGATATTGTTTTTTTCGAAGTAACCCTAGCGCATTACTTTCAACATTTTTATTGTTACTGGTTGCGTAATCAAGCCCATATAACCATTTTTGATTAGCAGGCTCGGCAATAATAGTGTAGGTGTGTTGTATCGTAATTTGTTTATTGGGATCAGCGCTTTGATTATTATATTTTAATAAATCAGATGTTTTCCACGCTTTACCATCAAAAGTATCGTGTACAAGTGCTCGCCAATAATAAGGCGAGGCGGGCGTGTCGTTATCAAAACGCGCTCTAAAAACCAGTTCATCAGAATTAGACAGCTTTGCAATATCAAACGGATCTACCTGTTCAGAGAGCCCTGTTTTAGCAAGCTTTGGCCCAGGTAACTGCCAAAAAGCGGGCATTTTAGGTAAAAACAACAGCAAAAATATTGCTAAAGGCAAAGCAATAAATAACAGCTTAGCACTTTGTTTAGAGGCTAATTTTAAACTATGAGAAGATTCAATTAAGCTCAATACAGCAAAGTTGAGTAAAAATAGGGCGCTCATGGTTAAGGTGGTTATTATGCTTTGGTTAAACAAATACGCCGATGAAATAGAAAAAAACGTGAGTGTGACAATAATATGGTAATGTTTTTTTGTTTTAGCCTGCAGTAATTTAAAAATACTAGAGAGCAATAACATAGCAACAAACAATATGACTGTATCGCCTATACCTATGGTGTAAATCATTAATATTAAAGCTAATCCAGCCAAAATATTTGCAAGCCACGCGTTAGGTTTAGGGTTGTTAGTCAGTGTTAAGTACACGTTCCAAAGGCATAAAAGCGATAAAACCCCAATAAACAATATGGGCATATGCGATAAATAAAACGCAAATAAGCAGGCGTATATAAAGCTCATTGCTAAATTAATTGCCCGGTAATTTAATAGCTCAGCCATTAGTTGCTCCGCCGTATTCGCTCAGAAGTGCTAAACACTGTGATTTATCGTGCGTGTCGTTAGTTGCTTTGTAACTTGCTGAGGGCAAAATTAGTGTAAACGGTGTGTTGTTTTCGCATGCATTACACACTAAAAAGCAAAGCTGACTCAAGCGTTGCTCGGTGTTACCCGTTAGCAGGTTAAAATCAAAAACAATATCGGACTTTTTATAATCTATAAATTCTTTTACGAGTAACTGCTGTGATTTAGCGTAATGTTTCCATGAAATTCGCTGCAATCCCATTTCTGGTAAATGCGTAATTAGCTCATCAAACTCTTCGCTGCCGGGCTCTTTAATACTGCCTGTTTGCGTTGTGTGTTCAAACGTACTGTTGTAAGTGTCGTTTAATACATGCTCTGGCGCAGGGTAAACGTAAACAGAGTCATTGGGTTGTATATAACTCCACACGCTTACCAGCCCAAATGGGTAATTACTGTGTATTTTAAAACGTTCAAGGGTATATTTACCGCGGGCATTATAAGGTAGGTTAATAATTAAAGCGCTGTCTTTGGGCGTAACTTGCGCTAAGTGCTTTGCATATTCAGGGTCACTCGAGTAGCTAAGCGATACTGATTGCGTAAGTGTAGGGGCTTTTAAAATAAATTTAACCGAGCCTTTATTTGGTGAGAAGCTGGCAAAACTTTTTATATATTCAACTTTTAGCCCTTTGGCATTTGTATAACCAAGCAGAACGGCAATAATCATCACCACAAACATTAAATAAGCCATCACCAAAATTAAGTTATTTTGATAATTAATGCCCATAACAAAATTTAAAATAGCCACAATAATAAAGTAAAAGCCGAGTTGCGAGGGCACTACATATATATTGTTATGAGCCAGCGTAATGGATTGCTTTGAATGCTTGTTTTTAAGTAGTTTATTAAGTAAACGCTTTTTTAATGCGCCTAATATACTGACCTTTTTGGCTTTTTTTTTAAATAACACGTTAAACTGGCACAGCAACGGTTTTTAAGATTTCATTTACTTGCGCTTCTCCCGACTCGTTATGCAGTCCTAAGCGGTGTTGGCACACACTTGCAAATACAGCTTGTACATCGTCAGGGGTTACAAACTCTCGCCCTTCAATAAATGCCCACGACTTAGCCGCTTTTGCCAGCGCCATACTTGCCCGAGGGGAGAGAGAGCCTGCAAATGCTGCGCTTTGACGGGTATGCGTTACTAATTCAATAATGTAATCGGTTACAGGGCTACTTATCACAATTTGGTTAATTAAGGTTTGAATTTGCTGTAGCTGCTTAGCGTCTATTCTTTGTGGTAATTGGCTGTAGTCTCGCGGTTTGATGTTTAAAATAAGTTGTTTTTCAGCCTCTTTAGGAGGAAAGCCTAAACTTATACGCATTAAAAATCGATCTAACTGCGATTCTGGAAGTGGGTAAGTACCCGACTGATAAAGCGGGTTTTGCGTGGCAATTACAAAAAAAGGATTTGGTAACGTGTACTTAGTACCATCTACTGTAACTTGCTGCTCTTCCATCGCCTCAAGCAATGCACTTTGCGTTTTAGGGCCCGCGCGGTTTATTTCATCTGCTAATACAACTTGGCTAAAAATCGGCCCTTTATGAAATGTAAACGTGTGCTCATTAGCGTTAAATACATTAGTTCCTAAAATATCGGCAGGTAAAAGATCGCTTGTAAATTGTATACGCTGATACGACAGCCCAAGCACAGCAGCAAGTGCATGTGAGAGCGTAGTTTTGCCCATACCGGGTAAATCTTCTATCAGTAAATGTCCTTCACTGAATAAGCAGGTGAGTGCTAGTTTTATTTGTTGTTTTTTTCCAAAAATAACACTCGATAAATCGTCGATAATTGCTGTAACAGTGCTTTGCATACTGACCTTATATTATTCGCTTAGTTCGAGGCGCTTCATAACAGAATTAACTTTTTTAGCGTTAAAAGGTTTTTCTATAAAGCCTTTAGCGCCTAATTCCCATGTGTTTTGCACGTTTTCAAGGGTGTTATGACCCGAGCACATAACAACGTGAGCGTGAGGGTAGCTATCATTAATATGTTCTAGAATATCAGAGCTTTCAGAATCAGGTAAGTCCACATCCAAAAATATGACATTGGGTGATTTTTTATCAAGAAGGGGTTTTGCAGAAAGGTAATCGTTGCTTTCTAAAATATCTTCAAAGCCTAGCTCCGTTAATATTTGGTTTAGGTAGTCACGTATTTCCTTAACGTCATCAATAATAAGTATAGGCTCAAGCGGGCGCACAAATTCCATATGTTAATTACTTCTATTTTTTATACATCTAAAGTAATTTAATTTTATGCTAAGCACTGTATAAGCTCAAGAAAGTAAATCAAAAAACAACCAATTAGCGCTTTACGCGCCTAAACCTGCCGTATTAATTAAACGCCCATACCATTTAATTGGTTAATAAATGTTAAATAACGATCATCAATAGCCCTCTACAGAACATTTTAAATAAGACTTTAGTCATAACTGGCAATTTTATTTTGGAATTCAAAACTATTAAACCATTGTTTATAAATGTAAATTTTTATAAACACGATTTCATGTAAATGTTTTGTAATAAAAGATGTTGACGTTACATTATTCATTTGTGATTATGCTCACTAGCTGAGCCAATGCCCATTACGAAGTTTAAAAACACATTTAAATAAAATGCCCATTTGCTTTAGCTGCACACTGAAAATACACAACACACTAAATAGAGAGTTCATTATGTTAAATAATAAGAAAGCTAAATTTGCGCTAACTTTAGTAGCAGCAGCGTTGGCGGCGCCTGCACAAGCAGAAATGTCAGATTACTTTGACCGCCTTGACGTTAACTTTCTAGCAATGCAAAACTTTCAGTCTATTCAAGCTAAAGACGGTGCATTTCGTCCTGGAGATGAAGAGCAATCATCAGGTTTTGGCCGTATTAGAGCTAACTTAATGCTTAAGTTTCATATAAATGAATACATTACTGCCGACATTGATATAGCCGAAGAGCCAAATGATTTTGGCGGCGGCGACCGTGATTTTTCGTTCCATAACGACTTTGCAGGTATTGAATTTGATTTACTTGGCTTATACGGCACACCAAACGAAAACGAAAATTTAACGCTTCGTTTAGGTAATATTGGCGCGTCTCCATTTCAGTTTAAAGGTTTTCAAGACGGCGCAGATAACCAAGGTAATGCCTTAATTGGTAACGGCATTAACGACTACGCAACCGCAGAAAACGGTGCACAATTAAGCTACACAGAAACTTTTGACAGTGGTGTACTTCGTTCTTATAACGTAGCGGGTCACATTACTACATCAAGCTTTGGCGAAGCATTTCAAGAAGATAGAGGCTTTAATTACCGCTTACAAGGTACATTAGAGTTTGAAGGTGGCTTTAAAGTTGGCTTAAATTACTTACAAGCTAACCAAGGCGACCAACTTCGTTTTGAAAATGGCGTAGCGAGCTTAGATGGACTCACAACAACAAATTACCGTTTTGGTGATGGCGAAAACTATAACTTTTCGGCTTCTCCTTCTAGCGAACGTGATACTCACGTAGGTGTTATGCCAGGGCTTGATCAGTCTATCATTCAATTAAATTTAGCGTATCAGCCATCAGATCAAACCAGCATCATTTTAATGTTGGGTAAATCGTCTGACGATTACACCTTTGCAGACTCTGCAGGTAACGCAGTGGCAGGTATTACCTACTTTGGTACAGATGGCGTGGCAGACGAAAACGGTACCACGTTTGATTCTAACAGTGTAATTAAAGGCGAAAGCTCAGTAGAATATTACGCCGTTGAAGCACAGCAATATATCATTCCTGAAAAACTTTACGTAGCCGCGCGCTATGCAGAATCAGAAAACACTTCCGATTTAATCAGCCAAAACGATAACACCGTTGAGCGCTTACAAGTAGCCGCAGGTTACTGGTTTACAGATTCAACACTTTTAAAAGTTGAGTATGTAAACCAAGAAGAAGGCGCAAACTCAGGCGGCCAAATTGGTCGTGGTTTTGACGGTTTCACCTCAGAAATCTCAGTTAAATTTTAAATAGCTTACTAACTTACTGTTTGGTTTAAAGGTAATTTCAGCGCTGTAAATACGTTGAAATTACTCACCGCTTTATTTACTAAGGCGCTTTACAGTTATTTTTTAAGCGTCATTTAACATATTTATGAGGGTTAACCCGATGAAAACTAAATTATTAATGCTCGCGTGTTCAGTTATGGCTATTAACGTAGCCGCTAAAGAAACCATAACCATTGCCACTGTTAATAATGGTGACATGATCACCATGAAAGAGCTAAGCAATCATTTTGAAGAACAAAACCCAGATATTTCATTAAAATGGGTAACACTAGAAGAAAATATTTTACGTCAACGTGTAACAACCGATGTTGCCACAAAAGGCGGCCAATACGACGTAATGACAATTGGCACATATGAAGTGCCAATTTGGGGTAAACAAAACTGGCTAACTGAGCTTGATAACCTAGGTGAAAATTACGACGTTGATGACTTACTACCGGCTATTCGCAGTGGTTTAACCATAGATAACAAATTATACGCGGCCCCATTTTATGGCGAAAGCTCTATGGTTATGTACCGTACAGACCTAATGGAAAAAGCCGGCCTAGAAATGCCAAACGCGCCTACGTGGAGCTTTATTCAAAAAGCTGCAAAAGCGATGACCAATAAAGATGAAGGTGTTTATGGCTTTTGCTTACGTGGTAAAGCAGGTTGGGGCGAAAATGTTGCTTTAATTACTTCAATGGCAAATTCGTTTGGCGCTCGCTGGTTTGATGAAAATTGGAAACCACAATTTAACACCCCTGAGTGGAAAGCCACACTCCAGTACTATGTAGATGTTATGAAAGAGTCTGGTCCTGCGGGTTCGTCAGCGAATGGGTTTAACGAAAACCTAGCGTTATTTCAAACGGGTAAATGTGGTATTTGGATTGATGCAACGGTTGCTGGCGCATTTGTAACCAATAAAAAAGATTCTGAAGTCGCTGATAAAGTAGGCTTTGCACTTGCACCAGATAATGGCTTAGGTAAACGCGGTAATTGGCTATGGTCATGGACACTTGCAATTCCTTCTAGCAGTAAAAAATCTGATGCTGCAATGAAATTTATTAGCTGGGCTACATCAAAAGAGTACAGCCAATTAGTTGCCGATAACAAAGGCTGGGCAAAAGTACCGCCGGGTACTCGCGCATCACTTTATGAAAACGAGCAATACATGAATGCAGCACCGTTTGCACAAATAACGCTTGATTCTATTAATTCGGCTGACCCGAAAAACCCTACTGTTAAACCCGTGCCTTATGTTGGCATTCAGTTTGTTGCTATCCCTGAATTTCAAGGAATTGGCACTGCTGTTGGGCAGCAGTTTTCCGCTGCACTTACTGGGCAAATGACTGTTGAGCAAGCGCTTAACACATCACAACGCCTAGTTGAGCGCACAATGCGTAAAGCACGCTACCCAAAATAAATAAATAAGTAGGCGGGTAAGTTTAACGCTTACCTCGTATTTTTCGTCAGCATTAGCATGTTATCTAGTAGCCGTTTGTCGTTGTTGCTAAGGTTAATGCTGACTTTTTGAAGGTCACTGATATGGCAACTACACAGTCTCGTACGCTTGCACGCATAATGCTATTTCCTAGTGTAATTTTATTACTAGGATGGATGATAGTGCCGCTGTGCATGACACTCTATTTCTCGTTTGTAGATTACAACTTACTTATTCCTGGTGAACGCGAATTTGTAGGCTTTTTAAACTACGAGTTTTTTTTAACAGATCCCGCGTTTGTTGAATCCTTTTTTAATACCCTTTATTTAGTAACGGGTGTATTAGCTATCACAATTTGTGGTGGTATCGGTTTAGCTGTTCTCCTCGACCAAGCAATATGGGGGCGAAACTATGTTCGTATTATGGTTCTCGCCCCATTTTTTGTTATGCCAACCGTATCGGCTTTGGTGTGGAAAAACATGTTTATGAACCCTGTAAATGGATTATTTGCACACTTTGCAATTTGGCTCGGGTTTGAACCTATCGACTTTTTTGCGCAAATGCCTTTGTTTTCAATCATTATTATTGTTTCTTGGCAGTGGTTACCGTTTGCAGCGTTGATATTACTCACGGCAATTCAATCCCTTGACCGCGAACAACTCGAAGCTGCAGATTTAGATGGTGCAGGGCCTTTTAGTAAGTTTTTTTACATCGTGCTGCCGCATTTATCACGCGCTGTTACCGCTGTTATTTTAATTGAAACTATATTTTTACTGTCTATTTTTGCAGAAATTTTAGTGACAACCAGTGGCGGGCCTGGGTATGCATCCACCAATATTACTTACTTAATTTACACCCAATCGTTATTACAATTTGATGTAGGCGGGGGCTCAGCAGGGGGCATAGTTGCAGTAATTATTGCCAATATTGTAGCCATATTTTTAATGCGCCTTATTGGTAAAAACTTAGAGGGTTAATCATGGCTAGTGCAGCAAATAAAAAATCAAAACTAATTTATACCCTGGCAGCATGGACCATCAGTGGGATGATATTTTTCCCAATTTTATGGACATTAATCACCAGTTTTAAAACCGAAGCAGAAGCAATATCAGCCACACCAGCGTTATTTGCTTTTGATTGGACACTGGAAAACTATCAAGATGTGTTAGCCCGCTCGCCGTATTTTGATCACTTTTGGAACTCGGTGGTTATATCACTCGGTTCAAGTTTATTGGGCTTATTAATAGCCGTACCAGCCGCGTGGTCAATGGCGTTTGTGCAAACGAAAAAAACTAAAAACCTACTTATGTGGATGCTTTCTACAAAAATGCTACCACCGGTAGGGGTGTTAATTCCTATTTATTTACTCTTTAGAGACTTTGCCTTATTAGATACAAAACTGGGCTTAGTTATTGTTATGACCTTAATAAACTTACCGATTATGGTATGGATGTTATACACCTACTTTAGAGAAATTCCGGGTGAAATTTTAGAGGCGTCACGAATGGATGGTGCAACTATTGGCGAAGAAATATTTCATGTATTACTGCCAATCGCATTACCCGGCATAGCCTCAACATTACTGTTAAACGTAATTTTGGCATGGAACGAAGCATTTTGGACACTCATTTTAACCGCTGCGAATGCCGCACCACTAACGGCATTTATTGCCAGTTACTCAAGCCCAGAAGGGTTATTTTACGCCAAGTTGTCGGCAGCTTCTGCCATGGCCATTGTGCCAATATTAATTCTTGGTTGGTTTAGTCAAAAACAATTAGTGCGCGGCTTAAGCTTTGGCGCAGTAAAGTAGGAGAACACACATGGGCAGCATCACACTAAAAAAAGTAACTAAAAGTTTTGATGAAGTTAACGTAATTAAACCGCTTGATTTAGAGATAAAAGACGGCGAATTTATTGTATTTGTAGGGCCATCGGGTTGTGGTAAATCAACATTACTACGTATGATTGCCGGATTGGAAGACACAACCAGCGGCACAATTGAGATTGATGGCCAAGATGCCACACAGACGCCACCGGCAAAACGTGGTTTAGCTATGGTATTTCAGTCGTACGCTTTGTACCCACACATGAGTGTACGCAATAACATTGCGTTTCCACTAAAACGCGCAAAAGTAAGCCCTGCTGAAATTGAAAGTAAAATAGAAAATGCCGCTAAAATACTTAATTTAACTGATTACTTAGACCGTAAACCAGGGCAATTATCGGGCGGGCAACGCCAACGTGTAGCAATAGGGCGCGCAATTGTTAGGCAACCGTCGGCTTTTTTGTTTGACGAACCGCTTTCAAATTTAGATGCATCACTTCGTGTAAATATGCGCTTAGAAATTTCTGAACTACACAAAAGCTTAGCTACAACAATGATTTATGTAACACATGACCAAGTTGAAGCGATGACAATGGCAGACAGAATTGCGGTATTTAATGGGGGGATTATTGAGCAAGTCGGTACGCCACTTGAGCTTTATCAGCACCCGGTAAATAAATTTGTAGCAGGCTTTATTGGTTCACCAAAAATGAACTTTATTGAAGTAGATAACGATAGCCATGCACAAACGCACAGTTTGGGAGTACGTCCTGAGCACTTTGAAATTTCAACTGAGTCAGGAACTTGGCAAGGTACTGTAGGCGTAATCGAGCATTTAGGTTCTGAAAGCTTTTTACATGTAACTATTAACGATGGCAGTACGGTTACGGTAAAAGCAGATGGTGATTGCCCACTACAATATGGCGATACAATTTATTTAAGTGCACCTGAGCACAAGGTACATAGATTTGATAAAAATGGTTTAACGATTAAAAACCCAACAGTTTAATCCGCCGTTTTAAGCCAATACTTTAAGAATAGCAAATTTACCTAAAGTATTGGTTATTAAATTAATGTGACACTTCGGCATTTTATAAATGAATGATATATTTGCAAATATTATAAAATGATTATCGCTAAAACTAAGCGGCTTATCAAAATAAGAGGTTTATGTGGCAAAGCTATCAAATACAGAAATACGTAAGCTCGATGATGCAGCTAGAGCAGGGTGGCTCTATTATGTTGCGGGTAAAACACAAGACGAAATTGCCAAAAAGCTCAATGTATCTCGTCAATCGGCTCAACGTATGGTGGCATTATCTGTAAGCCAAGGGCTTATCAAAGTAAGGCTCGATCATCCTATTGCTAAATGTATGGATTTAGCAGAAAAAATCAAAAGCCGTTTTGGCTTAGACTCTTGTGAAGTAGTGCCTAGCGATGGCTCAGATCCAAACTCAACAGTGGGTTTAGCGCAAGCCGGTGCTGCTGAAATACAACGCCATTTAAAATCAGAAACACCGAAAATTTTAGCTATGGGTACTGGGCGCGTATTACGTGCATGCGTTGATGAACTGCCAACGCTAGATTGTAGCCAACACAAAGTAGTGGCGATGCTAGGTAACATGGCACTTGATGGGTCGGCTTCACCTTATGATGTAGTCGTTAGAATGGCCGAGCATATAAATGCAAAGCATTACCCAATGCCGCTTCCTGTATTACCAAGAAGTGTTGAAGAAAAACAGCAATTGCATTCACAACATAATATTACCAGTAACTTAAAATTGGCCACCCAAGCCGACGTAACGTTTGTGGGTGTAGGTAGCCTAGGCGAAAAATCGCCATTGCATATTGATGGCTTTGTTGATGAGCAAGAGCTAAAAGAGCTACAAAGTTTAGGGGCTGTGGGCGAAATGATCAGCTGGGTTTACGACAAACGCGGCCAATTAATTGACTGCACTGTAAACCAACGTGTTGCCAGTACGCCATTAAAAATTGAAGGTAATAAACAAATTTACGCTATAGCCGCCGGTGAAGATAAAGTACTTGCGATACTTGGTGCAGTTAGATCGAATATGATCAGCGGTTTAATTACTAACGAATACACAGCAGAACGTATTTTAAGTATGGATTAGCTAAGGTTGTTTAGCTAGCTTTTTAAAATCTACGGATAATAACTGACTGAATGAGCCTTTATTTTTCAAATAAAGAAAATTAACAGGCTCATTTAAAATACCAATAAAGTTTTAATAAATTTAGCCTTTTCATAAAACGTTTTAAATAGCGCTTTAATAAAAGAGCGCCGAACTGAAAGAACGTTGATGAAAATAGCAAAGCAAAAACTGCTGTGGTAAAAATTTTAAAGTAGCCAATGCTTAAAGTTCTTTGTAAGTAATATAGTTAGTAAAGTTTTAAGTGTAATGGATAATAAAAGCGTAATGACCAGAAATAAACTAAAAGCACTTAGCAAAGTAAGGCTTGGTATAGCTTGGTATAGCTTGGTAAAAATAAGCCTAATGTCCGATACCGTCTAGTATTGGACATAGTAGGAGTGTAATACGCACTCCTTATTATAATATAGATAACTACCTATAATTTATATTATGTTAAATAAGGTAAATTAATACATAATCAGAGTAAGTAGCTTCTATTATTTACGTTTAAACCCCTATTTCTTGTGTTTTGTAATAGTCTTTTAAAGTTGGTCTTTCAGTTAACCGTTCAAATTGTTATGTACAGTAACTTTTAACAACACTTACGCACTACATTTTACACCGATATTTTCGCTAATGTTTATTTAGTATTTCAATCTTATAAAGCCTAGCAATTACAAATTCCATATAGCTGCCTCTATATTCCCTTTATAAAAATTAATTACCTTTTTTAAACAGGCTCAAATTTTGTAATTTTCGTTTCTATCATTTTATTTAAAGCTAACTTATTGCTACAAGATTTTTTGCGACTCATATCAGGTTTAATTTAAAGCCTTAGATTTAAGTTCTTCAAAACCTAAGGCCTAACGCAAAAATAATATGGCTTAGTTACAACCTAGTTCAGACCTTAAACCATACATTGATGATTCAATTGTTTGTGCACTGTTATACGATAAGTTTGGCATTACATTTATACCCGAGCGCGATTCAACTTCATCAATACTTACCTCGGTATTACAAAAGTTATCACTGCGATTTGCTGTTTGCTCCATAATAAATGCCGATGCTTTAATTGTGCTACCAGTTTGCTGCATAACAATTTTAAAATAGCCACTTGGAATCGTATGGGCTTCGTTAGCTTGTGGTAACTCTGCAAAATAATATTCGTATAATGGACCTGTTACTACATATAAATCATTTCCATTTCCTACGTGATTTCGCACTGCAGATTCAAGCCTAACCCATGGGCCTTGATTTAATGCGGATGATTGCGGCGTAATATTAGAAAGTAAGTTTGTTAGTTTCCAATCAGCCGTATTGCTAAAAGATGCTAATGGAACTTGATGGCCTATATCGGTATTTATTGTTGCATATGCATCGGTGTAATCACTAGGTTTAAGGGCGTGCCAGTCATTCGAGATTGAATTTGCAACAGTGTGTTTGGTTTTTAGGCAAGGCAGAGCCTATGTAGTGTGGTTATTCCACATAAATTGGCGATAACGCCGCATAAATACCAAACACGCGTTGCCTGGTAAGGTTCTTTCTAGGGGCGATTTACTCTTTGTTACTCGATTTTTACTTAGCCCACTAGGTTACAAAACTCGTGCCGCGATTAAATAGCCCCTAGTTCGAACAAATTTAATCCTGAAAGACAGGCACGCCCTTTGTATAGTGAGAATATAAATCTGGATCGGCTTTCCAACTTCTGCTTCTCGATGGTCCACTCATAGTGCTAGTCGTAACATGGTAAGCCACCCAATCTGCAAACTTTGTATAACGATTATTTTTTAAAGTATAAATACTTCGCTCAATTGTATTACCATTATCTAAACCTGTTGGGCAACCTTGTAAACAATTGTCTGCACTTGCACTGTGCGCAAAACATAAACCTGTAAGTACTATTGATGCCTTTATTATTGTCTTCATTGTTTTATCCTCAATTAAATGAGGGTAAAAATTAGCAGTACATTATTACAGCAATATGTATCTAACTAATTGTTTATAAATACAATAATATCGTCTTAGGCTTTTGGTATTACTAATAAAAGTCGCGAGTATACAGTTACCCTCGCCTTATATTCAACGTAGTAACGTCAGTTGTAGACCTAGCGAATAAAGGGGTTTTTATATACCTGCATGTATTATGTTAAATTGGCTGCTTTATTTTTTTCTATGCGTAATCACCCTAATATAAAGCGTATACGCACACTTTTAATGTGTGAATATTGAGCAATTAATAGCGACTTTACTTAAATGGTTAAATACAAAAAAATAGATGAAAATAAAAAAGCCGTTTGAGTAACTAATTTATAAAAATTAATACAGCTCAAACGGCATGGTTTTATATACATGTTAGCCAAAGTGGCTAACTAGGCCTTTAAAACTAAGGTGTTTTAAAACTTTTTATCAGCCAAAAATTCACCCATTAACGAAGTTACTCGTTCTGGTTTTTCATCTATAACCCAGTGCCCTGCTTTTTCTATCCAAGTTAGTGTTGCATTTGGTAAGGTTTGAGCTAACTGAGGTGCATATTTAGGTTTTTGAAAGTTATCTTCATCACCCCATAAAATGAGGGTTTCATGCTTTAAGCTTTTAAGCTCACCGGCAATTGCTTGTGTGTACTCTTTATTAAGTCGGCGCATATTATTAAATAACGCTGCTTTACCTTGCTCATTACTCCATTGCTTTAAATACTGTTTTTTCAGCTCATCGGTCATTATGCTTTTATCGTATACACCTTTTGGCATAAAATCATTTAGCGTATCAACAAACTCATCAACCGATGTTTCTTGCTCTACACCAGGCTCAAGCAAAGGTTCAAACTCGGGTATTGGCCAAGAATCAAAGCAAACACTATCAATTAATATTAAGCTGTTTACTTTTTCTGGGTAATTTACCGCCATGAGTTGTGCTATTCCGCCACCTATATCATGAGAGGCAATGTTTGCTTTAGCAATACCTAGCTCATCCATAAATTGACTGATTATTTTGCACTGGGCATTAATTGATACATCGGTATTTTTTGGCATATCCGATTCGCCGTAATTGAGTAAATCAGGTGCAATAACACGATGTTGCTCACTCAGTGTTGGCATAACATTTCGCCATAGCGATTTGTTAGTCGGAATACCATGTAATAATAGTAGAGGTGTGCCCTCGCCCATTTCTTGATACGCTATTTTGTGGCCTTCAACGGTAATGGTTTGTGTTTTACTCATACTTAACATCCTCATCAATATTTAAAATTTAGCCTAAACCTGTGTATGTATAGTGATGAGCAATTATCATCCCAGCTTGTTTTTAAAATATTTTTTTTGATGCTTTAATAATTACAAAAACCTGAGAGCGTTTTAAAATGCGGTCTGCGGCTATTAATAGTAAGTAGGATTTATTTTGAGTTAAGCGAAAAGAGTAAAATATAAAGAGTCTAAAGTAACCTTCATTTTTAAAATTATGAAATAAAGTAGCAGCTACATGAAATAATTACTGCCAGTTTGGGCCTATTAAAAATAATAGGCCCTGTGTATTTTACAGTTTTATATTGTTTAATTTGGACTAGCTTAGCAAATGCTTAATTTTATTAATTAATACTTGCTGCTTTACTGGTTTTTCAAGCATGTCGTCAAACCCAAGTTCAACATACTTTGCATTACTATTTGTGTCAGAATCTGAAGTGTGGGCAATAATTTTGGTTTGCTTGTCTGCGTTATGTTTTTTTATTTTAAGCATCGCGTCAGTGCCCGAGAGTTCTGGCATAACAATATCCATTAAAATAATATCGTAATTATTTTGCGACACCATCAACATAGCTTCTATTGCATTACTTGCATAATCTATTGCTACGTTTTCATCTTTCAGCATGGCTTTAATAACCATTTCTACGAGCGGTTCATCATCAACTAATAACAACGATTTGGTGTTGTTAAATTCTGTATGCGTTGTAGTTACAGTAATGGGTTCTTGCTTGTTTGCACTTACGGGTAACAATTCTACGATGTTAACTAATAACGATAAATTAATAGATGTTGTTTTACCGCGCTCGTTCACAGTAATATTTTTACCGCCGAGCATTTTAAAAATTGAGAGAAAAAACCGCAGCTCTAATGTAGCATCAAAATTAATATCACTTTCAAAAGACTGTTGTTTGCATACCATTTGTAACTGACTATAAAAACTCCCCTGATTTGCTAAGTTATTTATAGAAAAACCCAGCGACAAATAATGTTTACCTTGCTCGTTAATTAGCTCAGAATTTAACGACAATTTACCTTGATGTGTACTTTCTATAAGCTCACTAGCCAGCTGAATAATTAATTGCATAATCAGTTTTTCATCACTGCTTATGCCTTTATCTATGGGCACATTGTTATTAATAATTATATTTTTATCATCAGAGTCTTTATTAAGAATATCGGCCGTATTTTTAAGTAAGTCAGATAAATTAATAGCGCTCATTTTAAGCTTTAATTTACCGGTATCGGTTTTATTTATATTAACTAATTGCTGCACAACACAACTTAACTGTGTGCATGCATTTTCTAACTCATTGTTAAAATTGCCTTTACTGTTTTTATAATTAAGCTCTACTATGGATTGCAGTGAACTAAGTGGCGCTTTTAATTGCATTGCTAAGCGTGCTACAAATTTATCTTTGAGCTGGTTAGCTTGCTTAGATTTTTCTACTACTTGGGCAAGTAATAACTCTTTTTGATGCGCTTGTGTTTCATCTCTAAAGTAACAAACAAAGCCACCAAAGTCGGTATGCCTTTGCACAACGGTGATCCAGCGGCCGTCGCTAAATCCTATATCTATTAATTGGCTATGTTCATTAGCTAATTTATTATGTTCTTGATAATGGGTAATAATATTATTTTGTTGAGAAATACTCATTATTTGGCTGTAACTTAATTGCTTATTGTTTTGAATAACATGAGAAAACAATTCGTTAAATGCCTGATTAGTTATTACCGGAAATTCGTTACTATTAAAAATGGCAAAGCCATGCGGCAGCGCATCAAGCGAGCTTGAAAACAGCGATTCTCTATTAAGTATAAGGGTATTTTTTTGTTTAATTTCGTCATGTAAGCGCCTTGGTAAACGTAAAAAATAATAAACAAATGCAAATATAGCTAAGCTAATTAATGCCAGTTTAAATAAGTCGAACCTAGATACATTAGCAGGCGTTATCGGTTTAATGGGTTGCACATGCAAGCGCCACGTAGCAGGAAAACGGCTACTTGCTGCGCTTATGCTGTTAGGGATAGTTTTAACATTTAGCTCCCCCCTACTTCCTAATATAAACTGAGGGGTTGATATAAATAAATTATAATTTTGCGTATTTAGCTTACCTATTATGGCATTTAAAAACTTACTTAAATCAAAGGCTGTGAGTGTATAAATAGCGCTATTACCCATGTTTATTTCTGAAATTAAAAACGCTGTATCGGCTACCGTAAATACCTCTACTGATTGTTTATTTGCTCGCATTGAAAATGCGTTTAGCCAATTAGTAAAGCCATAAGCTGCTAAATCAAAGTTGTTTTTAGACCATATGGCAAGTTGTTTATAGTCATTATCAAATACAACAAAACCTTTATACGTTAAACTGCTTGATACCTGCGTTTTTACTAAATCACTTAATTGTTGCTGAGTATAACTTTGTTGGCTTTTTAAAAAGCCTGCGACAATTTTATCTTTTTGAGTAATATAAAGTGCTTGGTTGTCAAAACGCTCTAATGCATCAAACAGCGTTTGCCTTAACTGCTGAGTTTGTATGGCATAGGCACTTTTTTTGTCTTTTTTATCTAACGTATATAAAAGCAAAGCCGAGAACGAGCAAATAACCAGCGCAATTAAAAAGGCCACCGGCGCTAAGCTAAATAAGTGAACAAATCGATTTAGTGATTTTGTCTCACTCGGTTTAATTGCCTTAGTTGGGGTAAAATGCTTATTAAGCTGGGTTTGCAGTAATTGCGCAAAAGATACAAATTGTTCTTTTTGAGAGCCAATAAGTGTTTTAGGTGAAATATCGGCAATGATCAGTACGCCAATTAAGCTGTTATCTAAATTATAAATGGGATATTGAGAGTAAAAGCGTACCTGTTGGCAGCGCCCTTTTGTTAGTGGGTCAAATAAGGTGTCTTCAATTATGTAGAGTTTTTCTTGTGTGCACGTTTGTGCCAAGCTATTTAATTCACTGTCGGCTTTGTATGGGTCATCGCAGCTAATAATTTGTTGCGTATACAAGGCATTATGATCAACGAATTTAACAATAGAAACATCATAAAACTGCTTCATTAGGGTCAGCGTTTCGGTTATTTCTTTTTTTATTTCATCTATTTGTGTGTTGTTAAATTCATTTATATTATTTGCATATGAGCTGTTCATGGGCGCACTCCTTCACCTTTCGGCGGTGTAGAAATCCAACGCGTGCTGTTAGCACTTGTATGTGATGGAAGTTTTACTCTAAATGGCGGAAGTAAGTTATTTAAAGCAGGTTCGCCTTGTGCATTTAACACCGGCTCTGCCGAGGTTAAATTGAGCGAAGCCTCGCAGTAAGTTACGCCAGGCTCTATGCCAATAAGGGCCAGCGTTTGAATAATTATGTCGTTATTTATTAAATCGATACCTAGCAGCTCAAAGGTTGTTTCTAAAATTGTAAATACCAGTGTTTCTACTATATTTTCATCTTCTTCTAGTTGCGTACCTTGGGGGCAGCAAATACTGCCTAGCTCTACATCTACACTGCTTGCTACACCTATGAGCGACAGTGCATCAAGCGCGGTTCCTAATAACACTTCAACTTGTGGCAAATATAAATCAAGAATATCGCCTTGCGGCTCATACCCTGTTTGGCAACTATTGCACGACTGCGATAATTGCTGACTGTCTATGCCTAGTAACGGATTACCAAGTGCAGTTACACCAACCAAACAACTACTATCGGCTTGTTGTTTAGCAATTGAAAAGCTTTCGCATGGGTTACCAGTAATTACCTTTTGAGACATATAGCGCGATACAATTTCGTCACCTGTTGCGGGGCACGCTAATGCTGTACTTTTTAGTAATTGCCCCATTACGGAGTTACTTAATTGCCCAATGGCATAATTAGGGCCTTGCTGTAGCGCATTGATATAACTTACATTGCCACTATTAGCGGTGTTACTAACTCCTAAACTATCTGAAAACTCATCACTTAAACTTTTTATACACGGGTTGCCTTGGCAGTTAGGCGCATCGTAATAAATGGCTTCTCGTGAGGTGAACCTGTCATCGCGTATCCCAATTAAAGCGCGATATGTTGCATTTGCTTGGCGGTCTGTGTAAAAAATTAAAGGCGCTTGGTGCTCGTCAAACCCAATGGCGATACCTAAAGGGGTGTTATTAGCATCAACCACTGTTATTTGGTTATCTACTTTTGTGTGATAGCGCTTAATAAGTGCATCGCGCACTAAAATAACACCACCAATTGAGCCAATAATTAAAATGGTAATAATTAAAATCAGCTCAATAGTGAGTATGTAGCCCTGTTGGTATTGTTTATTCATAGAGCGCTCCTATAGCACTTCAACCAGCATTTTTAGTACATTCATTACCTGCAGCGCCGCAGGAAAAAACACCAGTACTAAAAACATAGGAAAACAAATTAAGATAATGGGAAAGGTGGTATGCAGTGCTTTTTTATTTACTTTTTTAGCTAATAAAATATTTTTTTTAAGCGCCAAGCTTTCTAACTGTGACTCAACCGCCTGTATTAACGGGGTGCCAAGCTTAGAGCCAATAAGCATTAAATTAGCTAATTTTTTTAAACCCGAAACCCCTGTTCTGTCATATAACGAATTAAAGGCTGTTTCACGGTCTTTACCGGCACTGAGCTCAAACAAAAATAGTTTAAGCTCTTTATATAAAGGGTGTTTTTTACTTAACCCGTGATCAACCGCTAAAGCAAATGCGCGCTCTAGCGAAAAGCCAGCGCGCATATACACTAACAGCACACTTAAAAAAAACTCTAAGCTATTGTTTATTTGTACTTTACGCTGGCCTTTTTTAAATAAAAACCACATATCAGGCGCAAAAAAGCTAATAAAACAGATAATGGCTACAAGCGGTGTACTTAATACATAACCAGTGATCTCTATGGCAGTATAAGCACAAAATGTGGCGGCCATTTTAAAGCAGTACATGCTCAATAAAATTTTATTTAACTGATACCCTGCTTGTCTAAATTGGCTTTTTGAAATAACAATTAATGGATACCAATTTATATTGGTTTTGATAGATTGCTGAACCTCAGCCTTTAATGACTGCTTTTGAATATGGATAAATGCACCCATACTTACCAATAAGCCAACAAATAAAAATAGGTCTATCATAGCGTTACCCTCAAGCTTAGGCGAAGCCATAAAAAGCCAAATAACTGGCAAAGCACCGCAACGGTAATAAAGGCCATGCCATTGGGGTTATTTAACAGCGGATCGAACCAGGTTGGATCGGTGTAATTAAATAAAGGCACTAAAGCGTAGGGTAAAACGCCACTAAACAGCGCAGCGTATTTAGTACCAGAAAGCTTAGCTTTGAGCTGCTGGCGATCTAGCGTTCTTAACGACATCATTTTGCATACACTTTTAAGCATGTCAGTTAAATCGCACTGGCTTTGTGTATGAGTAATTATGCTATGTGCAAATAACCGCACGGTTTCACAGTTGTAGCGTTTAATTAAAGGGGCAAACGAGCTTTGTATATCACTGCCCATATTTAAGCGCTGCAGTAATAAATGACTTTGCGGTTTAATGTATTTATCGGCGTGTTCGTCGGCAAATTGCATAGCCTGAACAAGTGAAAGCCCAGTACTTAAACACGATTGTACGGTTTCTATGTACTCTAAAAATAAGTGCTCAAACTTGGCTAATTTATAGTGCGCTAAATCAATAATCACAATAAAGCAGGTTATAAATACAACCAAAGAAACGATTAATGCACTCGTAGTTGCTTGAGGGTAAAAATACTGTGCAACATACCAAGTACTGGTGGCAAGCGAGCAAGCAACGCTTATAAATAAAGCATTACTGATGTTAATCCCAAGTACCCGCAGTGACACTGTGATAATGTCTTTTTCTTCAAGTACATCGACCTCGTGCTTAGTATTTGCAGCGTGTGTTTTTACTTTAAGTGTTATAAAAACACTCAGTGCTAAAGTAAATGACATAACACTTGCTATGGCCAGTAAGTAATCAAGCTTATTCATAATTACGCTCCCTGGCCGGTTGCAGTAATGCACTTATTTCGTTTGCGTTGGCACCTTGGCTTTGCATAAAGCTCACCACGCTTGAGGTACTAATTGCCTTATCATTTACTTGCTCGGTATCACTTACGCTATACAGCGCAGAGTATTGCGCACGTGCGTCTACTCGCTTTATTTCGCCAATACTTTTTAGGGTTCTTACACCGTTTGTATTTCGAGAAACATGCACAATTAACTGAATGCTTGATGCGATTAATGCGCTGGTGTGGGTATCGTTTAGCTGCGCGTTATGTAATTGCACTAGCGTTGATAATCGGGTTACCGCATCGCTTGCACTATTAGCATGTACGGTGGTCATTGAGCCTTGGTGACCGCAGTTCATGGCTTGCAGCATGTCTATTACTTCACCAGCGCGTACTTCGCCTACAAGTATTCTATCGGCGCGCATTCTTAGTGCCGCTTTTACTAAATCACGCAGGGTAACGGCGCCTTTGCCATCGCTGTTGGTGTCGTGCGCCTCTAACTGCACAACATGATTATGGTGCAAATTTAGCTCTGCACTTTCTTCTATAGTTACTACCCGCTCGTTGGTATTTATTGAATTAGCCAGTACATTTAACAAAGTAGTTTTGCCTGCGCCAGCATTACCACACACTAAAATATTAACCCCTAAGGCCACCGCGGTTTTTAAAAAAGTGAGGCAGCTTTTGCTTAAAAACTTATTGTCGATTAAAAAATCATCGTTAATTTTTTTGTGGTTAAATTTTCTAATCGAAACAATAGCAGCACTGGTGCATGCCGGTGGCACTACAATATGTACCCTGCTGCCATCTTTTAGTTTGCCATCTACAATGGGATTCAGAGCGTTGACTTGTCGAGCGCAACTATCAAGTAATCTATCAACAAAACGACGCAAGTGACGTTCATCGTCAAACTTACTGGCTGTACATAGCAATTTACCTTGCTTATCTATCCAAATATTTTGCGTATCGTTAATTAAAATATCGCTTACTTGGTCATCCAGCATAAATTGCGCTATTGGTCCTAAACCTTGTATTTCGTCGTAAACGGCTTGTACTACTTGAGCTTGTTGATGGCTGTTAAATGATGATTGTGCAAATTCGTCAATATCACTGCAAAGGGCAGATATTTTTTCAAGCAGCGCATCATTCAGTAAAGCACTTGGGTCTTGCTCGTATTCTTCAATTACTGCATCGTGGAGAATTTTTTTAAGTGATTCAAAGGTATTTAAATTGGTTTCTACAAACTCTGGTTTACTTGATAAATTAAACATAGCGCCTCACTTAGCTACATAAACAGCTTGGTTTTTAACGCCTTTAACCACTTGAATTGTTCGACTAGTTTGTAATTGGGAGAAATTTTGTAAGCGCCCTTGTTCAATGTCATAAGCGCTGTGCACAATTATCGATACCTTATCTTGGGTATCAATTGCGGCTAACGAATACACATCTTTAGGAAGTACAGCCAACACTAATGACACACCCGCGCTGGTTGCTGGCTCTTTTTTTGCTAGGCTGTCCATGACGCCATTTTTTTGTGCTTTACTGCCAGGACCTTTTGAAATACCAATAAGCTGCACATCGCGCGCAACGGTTCTTACAAGCCGGTTTGTTTTAGCAACAATATCTAAGCGGTCGCCTTTGTGCACCCGCGATAATGGAATATCTAAAGTGGTTAATTTTAATGTATAAAGTACTCTGCCTGCGGGGATCGCCTCTGATAAATTTTGGCTTTTAACCTGCATAAAATCTGTTTCAAATAGTGGTTGTTCACCCATTTTATTAGTGGCTAATTGCTTACCAATAAAGGCGCGGGGATTTTGTATACTTAGCGCCATATTTGCATAGTTACTGGGGTTTACATCTTTTTGGACAATGTCGTGCACACTCACTACTTGCCCCGCCGACATATTTTTATTTACCACCCAGGCAGTAACTAAGTCTTGTTCGTTTACTTGTCTGATGCCAAGCGCTGAGGCCAACATGCCAGAGGTGATAAGTAAGGTGAGTGCAGCGGTAGTCGCCCCTTTATTATTTTTACTTTTCATAATTTCCTCCTGACAAATTTCACTGCCACACGGTTGTGGCAGTGTGATTTAGGTAGTTATAATTTTAATTACCTTGTGAACCACCTGCTGCTGTACGTGTTGCAGCATCGCCGCTTGGCGTTGCATTAATAAGTGCAGCACTTTCACTAAAGTCAGAGGCAACAAAAGTAAACGAGCTACCATCACCTGCGTAAACATCTACGGCATCAACATAGCCAGAGCCTGAAATTTCTGCAGTGCCTTCGGCGTTGATCATGCCATCAAATACATAGCTTTGATCTAACGAGCCAATTGCTTCTGCTACATCTTCAAGCTCGCTGGTTACAGAGTCTCGTAAGGTTGATAAACCAATTACCAGCGCTGCCACCATAGAAGTTGAAAGTATAATTAGCTCAGAAGTAAGTACAAAGCCTTGTTGTTTTTTACCGTTTAAGTTGCTTTTCATAGTTTTCATAATGATCACCTTAAATGTGTTAGAGCTTATGCCCACTTTATATATAGCGAGGACCGTGCCATTAATTAAATCATTAAAAATCAACAGTTTAATTTTATTATTTAAAATATGCTTTGCTTATCCTTGTTATGATTCGCATTTTGCAAATCATTATTAAAGTGCGTTAAAACGCAAGCAGAGATTAATTAAAAGGCAAGCTGTTAACTCATTTATACAAAGCTTTTAAAAGTAAGAGAGACGAGCAATTAGTTGGGATTATTCACAAAGCGAGATAGGTTTAAACAACGCCGAGTAAGGCTATTTTAATTGTTTAGGTAGGTACGTTATTTTTACTTTTTATGAGCGGGTTTAACTAAGGAGTGCGCAGTTTTATAAAATAAAAAGGCCTTGCGGCCTTAACTTTCACAATTACCAAGTACCAAAAGTTTCGCGTAGCGCGCTGTGGCTTGGCTGTGCTGCGCATCATAACCTATTGCCTCATTAAAATAATGACACGCCAATGCGTTATCAGGTGTCGCCTCAGCTATTAGCCCTTTGTGATAGTAATAATGGCTTTTATGCGTGCCAAATTTATAGGCAAGCTCTAAATAGTTAGCTGCAATAACATAATACCCTTGCGCATAATAAATAGACGCCATTTGTAAATACGGTGAAGCCTCAGTACCAAATTCATCAATAGCGTATTGGGCAATTTGTTTTGCTTTGGCTAAATTACCTTGCTCAATAGCCAAGTTAATACCTAAAGATAGCGCGTTTAAAGGTGGATTAGGTAAATTAAGAAGCTTGTTTATTAACGATTGCGCCTGATTAGCACGTCCGCTTTTATACAGCGCATAAGCTGATACAGATAAAATAACCTTATTGTTTGGGTGCTCAAGCATTAACTGGTTAAGCTCATGCACTAAGGCTAAACAATTAACCGCGCTTGCCCCTTCACAAGTTAAATCACTGCTGTTTAGTGCATACTTAGTAACAATATCACTGATTGCAGTATGTGGGTTTACACTGGGCGCATAATCTATATGTGCGCAGCCCGATACACTCAGTAAAATAACGATATATATTATTCTCATAACCCTTGCTCCTGTATAAAACTGGCCATTTGGCTATCTAAATCAACTGTTTGCCATACGCGTAAATTATTAACCGGCTCGCGGACTAAATTAGGGGTAACCACAATAATCAACTCGCGGTTGTTTTCGCTTTTACTGGTTGTTTCGCTTAATTTACCAAACAGGCTCTCGCCGTTTGCATCGGGTACAAAGTCGTGACTAGCGTTGTTATCTGTACTAATTAAGCCACCAATAATTAAAGGTTGCCCATCTTGTAAACGGGTAGATGTTTGCATGCTGCGCGTATTAAATGCACTGCTGTTTAAACTGCTGCCGGTGCTTTGTGCTATTTCTGCTGTGAGTGTGGTGTCTGGCAATGAAATAACCGGATTTAAATCAAGGGTTATGCGGTCTTTGTCATCCACTAAAGCACGTACATTGAGCTCAACGCCGAACGATTTAAACTCAGTACCACTAAACACTGAACCGCTGTTACCTTGTTGCCCGCTGGTAACGCCAGATGGGCTATAGCTTGTAGGTACTGGTACTTCGCCGCCTACTTTAAATACCGCGCTTTCGCCTGCAAGTACGGTAAGTGTAGGTCGCGAAAGCGTTCTTGAAATTCCCTCTTGCTCTAGCAAAGAAAACAACATATCAATGGCAAATTGCGAGGTTGATAACTGCAAGTTATTTGTTAATTGTCCGCCAATTAATTGCAGTGCGTTTTCTATTGATGCTGAGCCAGACTCACGGGCATTCATGCCTTCTAGGCCAAATAAACCTTGCTCGTTGTTATACCCATTCGAAAGCACACTAATATCTGGACGCCATTGCTTTAAGCGGCGCTGATTAACTTCATAAAGCTGCACCGACACCCTCACTTGAGGTAAGTCTTCTACTTCAATGCTTGAGAGCACTTTACCTTTAGCCACCGAAAGCAAAGTAGCCCGCGCTACGTTTGAATTTACATTGCTTAAAGTCAGGCCAGAATCGCCATTTAATAAGCCGCCAGACTCATTTGCGAGTACTTCAATAGCGCTTGTTTCGTTTTGCGTTGTGCTATTGATAAGCCCGTTTGGATCTAGTGCCGAAGTGGGTGCTTGGCTTGCTTGCTCTGGTTCAAATAATTTATTGATGGTATTTAACAAACGCACCAGTTCAATTTGATTTTTAACTGTGCCGCTGAGCATAAACACATCGTTATCATCGTTTGATAACTCATCAACCGAAATACGTTTTACAGTTACTTTGTCAGCCCCCATCGATTTTAACACCTGCGCTATGCGCGCTTCCTTAGGCTTTGGCGCTTGCGTAACTTTAATAAGGTTAATAATCGCTACTTTACTTGAGCTTTGTGCTAAGCCATTGTTTAAATTACCCATGCCCTGTAAACGCTGCGCTAAAGAATTAAACATTCCTTGGTTAGGCGCAGAGGTAATAACAGGTTGCGCCGATTGCGAGCTACTTGCATATAAATAGTTTTTTGCTGCTTCGTGGGCTGCATGGCGATAATTAAGCGTAGGTACTTCGCCGCGTAGAACTACTGCGTGTCTATCAGGTGCGATGGTGAGCGCTAAGTTAGGGTGAATATCGTTAAGGGCATTTTCAAGTACACTGTAGTCTTCGGTCACGCCTAGTAAAAATGTTTCTGATGTGTTGTCGTCATACCACACCATCATAGAGGTGCGGCCCAACTTTTTAGCTAAAATTAACAGCTCGCGCCCGTTTACTACGTTTACATCGAGTGTGGTTTCGTGGCCTAGCGCAACACGTGCTATATCGCGGTTAAATACAAAGCGAGTATGGGTCCACTTAACTAAGTGGGATACTTTTTTTACTCTATCGCCATTGGCGTTTTCTATGTAATTTAAATTGCTTTGCTTGGCGTATACACAGCACGGTAAAAAAAATATTACAAAAATAATGGCTTTAAACATATGCGTGTCCTCAAGTATGCGTTGAATTAACAGAGCAAGTTTAAGACCAGCAAATATTTATCTTTAAATTCAATAAATTAAAATGGTTGGAGATATAAGCACAGGCGGCTTTAGTATTTTGATTTGCAAAATGCAAATGAAGTTAGGAGAGAAGGCACAAAGCAGTGCTTTGTGCCAAAAGTATTAATGCAGTGCGGCAGTAAAAGGAATGTTTTTACAAATTTCAGCTTCAGCGACTAGTAGCTCTTCTAAACGAACATCAACTTCTTCTTTATCAAAGTATTCGTACGCTAACTCTACAAATAAGTTTTTATGTTTTTCTTCTGATTTAGCAATCGCCACATAAAAGTCTTTTTCTTTACCCTCTGGTAATGCTTGAGCAACCAATGAAAAGCGCTCGTGGCCGCGGGCTTCAATAACGCCGCCAACCAGTAATCTATCCATTAAAAATCCATCACGGCCATGTCTAAATAAAGCGCGTATTTGTTTTATGTATGGATCTTTTTTGTCATCACCTAAATTAGTATCGCGTTCAATAAGCAGTTTAAGCACTTGTTTAAAGTGGATTAACTCCTCAAGCGCTAAATCGGTCATGGCTTTTACCAGTTTACGTTTGTCTGGGTAATGAGACAGCATAGAAATAGCCATGCCCGATGCCTTTTTCTCAGCAGCAGCGTGGTCTTGTAAAAACGTATTAAAGTCGGCTAAAACCGCTTCGGTCCATTCAAAGGGGGTGTTGTATTTTAATTCAAACATTTTTTGTACTACTTAAAAAATAATGCGGGGATTTTAGCGTATTTAATAGTAAAAATCTTGCAGCGCAGGGCAAAATTAACGCATATAAGGTAAATGCTTATCTATGCGCCCTTTTGCTGTTGAGTCAATTTTTAACGGGTGTTTAATATCGTTCCATGCGGTCACTTTGCCGCCTATGTTCATTTTTTCAAAGTCGGTACGCTCGCTTTTAATGCCCAAAAACGCAGTAAGCTCGGCAAAACTTTGTGGCTTTGCTATATCAATTTCTAAGTAGTCGTTACTGCGGTGCTTAAAATACTCACGCGCGTTTGCTAAATGTGTGTTGTAGCACTTTGTTAAATAATCATCTTGGTTAATATTATCAATCGATAAGTCAGTAAAGGTCGTTAAGTAACAGCGCTTTATATGAATATTAAAACCACCGTCTGGGCGCGTTAAATTAGTATGCATTCGCAGCAGCAACTGCCTAATTGAGGCAACCCAGGGTGTTTTTTCGCGCGCTAAATATATAAATTTAGCGCCGGGGTAATGGCTATCTAATGCTCGGTAGTCATTAAATACGGGGGTATCGGCTATGGCTGTGGCGTTTTCAAAACAATACGAAGTGTACGCGGTGTGCGCCGTGGCAATGCCAAACTCTAAAAAAGCGTGGCATACACTGGTGGTGCCTGTACGCGGAAGCCCTATTATAAATATTTTACTCATAACAGCTATTACTAACTATTGCGTGTTACAAGCAACAAAAAGGCACTAATAACCATCACTAAAAAGGTGGCAATGGTACCAATTTGGCGATACTTAAGGTTGTTTTCAACAATGCCTAAATTGTGAAAAACGCGCCCTATTAATAATGCGCCCCCTAAAATATTACAATAATGACTGGCGAGGCCTTGGTATTCGGCTAAAAAAAGCAAAATAATCGCAAAGGGTACGTATTCCATAAAATTAGCATGGGCACGCACAGCACGTTGTAATTTAGGGTTGCCGTTATCGCCAAGCGACACTTGCTCACTGCGGCGCACTTTGATCACATTAAAACTTAAGTAAATATAATAAAACGCTAAAAGCGCAGCATACGTAGAAACTATCACGGTGTTGTCCTGTTTTATTTTTGGCAATAATAACATAGTTTTGCACAATCATAAGTTTACTTAGTAACTATGCTACAGTGTGTATTAGTTGAATTTTATAACGTAATGAAAGGAATTTATGTTTGTCCCTCGCAAAGTAGCCGACCGCTATCGTGAAATGATCAACAGCATTGGCTTTTACCCTTCTGTACTTTCGGTTGGTTTTTTACTTTTTGCTGTAATTACCATGTCGCTTGAATACATAGCGCCTGTAGAGCAGCTCAAGGCGTTTATATCTGTTGTGCTCGTAGATAGCGCCGAAAATGCCCGCACCATTTTAAGCACCCTAGCAGGCAGTATTATATCGCTTACGGTGTTTAGTTTTTCTATGGTGATGGTGGTTTTAAATTCGGCCAGCGCCAGTTTATCTCCGCGGGTTGTACCTGGGCTTATTACTCGTAAGTCGCATCAAATGGTATTGGGCTTTTATTTAGGCAGCATAATTTACTCAATTATTATGCTCATTAATATTAATAAGCTTGAAGGTGGCGATACTGCTATTCCATCGCTTGGGGTGCTGCTGTCATTGGTGTTTGGCTTAGTATCGCTTGGCTTGTTTGTATTTTTTATTCATTCAATATCTAAAGCCATTCAAGTAGATAATGTACTTAACGGTTTATTTAGCCAAACTAAACGCGAAATTAAAGCCATTATCGATAGGCAATCAGAAAAACCGTTCACTGACTTTCCTGATTTTACACAATGGCACTCAGTTAATAGCACCACCGAGGGTTATTACAAAGGGGTGCACACAGATAAGTTATGCGCCATATTAGCCGAGGAAAATATTCGGGTGTATATCTCGGTAAACCAAGGTTACTTTACCGTTAAAGGCTATCCGTTTTTAAAATGCGATAAAGACATTTCTAACAACGAAGAACTTATTGCAAAAATTTTAGACTGCTTTATTTTTTATATAGAAGAGTACATTAGCGATCATTACCGTTATGGATTAACTCAAATTTCAGAAATTGCCGTTAAAGCAATGAGCCCAGGTATTAACGATCCTGGTACAGCGGTTAAATCGATAGATATGCTGAGTATTTTATTAATTGAGCGCCTGTCGCTTAACGATACAAATTATTCGTTTAAACATAGCGACAACGCCCCGCTACTCTTTATACACGAAACCAGTTTTGATGAGTTACTGCACGATAACTTTACGCCACTGCGAAATTATGCAAAAGGCGATGCGTATGTAATGACGAACGTTTTAGAGGCATTTAAAAATATATTGTTTGTAGCGCATGGCAATGATGCAGCCCGAAACAGCCTATTTAATTACTTAAATGCCATTGTAGATGACATAAACGAGCATGTAAGTAACGAATACGACAGACAAGAAATTACCAACATGCTTAACGCGATTGCCCGCATTAGCAAGCCACAAGGGGATAAACTAGTGGCTCGTTTTACCTGCCAACATACTAGTCAATAAAGTAAACCGCATAGCTAGACGCTGTTACTTTAATTTCTCCAGCATGATACGCATCAGGAACAAAATTACCGGGTGCGCTATCTGCTACCATCATGGTTTTTTCTGAGCGTGCATAAGGCTGCGCAGGTACGTTCATTGGGCTTAGCGACGCCGTATATAACCCTTTTAGCTCAACGCCGTAATCGGCACTTAATTCTTTGGCGGCTTTACGGGCATCTTGAATGGCCAGTTTTTGCGCCTGTTTGTGTAGCTCTTCATAGTTGCTCGCTAAAAATTGCGTTTGGTTTATTTGGTTAATGCCGTTATTTACTAGGTTTTGTAACAGCTGAGGGTATTTTTCGATTTGCGAGAGTTTAACGCTTAACGTGCGCGACACTCTAAAGCCTTTAAATTCTTGCTCGCCGGAGCTTCTGTTGTATTGGCTTTCGCGATTTATAGAAATATGCCCTGCATTAATATTACCGTCTTTAATGCCAAGCTCTTTTACTAATTTGATCGCTTTGGCCATGGTTTTATCGGCCTTGTTTTTAGCATCAATTAGGTCTTTATCTATTTCCACAATGCCTACGCTTAATTGTACGTAATCAGGCATAGTGGTTACGGTTGCTTCACCTTTAACATAAATATGAGGAGCGTTAGGTGTTGAGTTTGCATGCGCATCAACACTTAAGGTACTTAAGGCAATTGCGCTACTTAATAAAAGAATGTGTGTTTTCATTGCATTATCCATTGTATTTTTGTTGTCACCATTAAAGAGCCTACGTGGTTAATAATAAATGAACAAGCACAAAAAACAGGCAATTGCCTGTTTTTTGTAACTGGCTGTAACGCAATGTACAGCCTTATTTACTTTACATTACTTAGCGTAATTAAATGCTACAACGTTTGTAGTTACGGTATTTAGGTAACCAGTAATTTCTATCAATAGCAGCCCACAGTGCATCGTCGCTAATCTCAAGAGCTACGCCCTCTTCAATTGCTTTTTTAGCCACTGCAAATGCAATACGCTTACTTAATGTTTCAATTTCAGTCAGTGCAGGTAATAAGCTGCCTTTACCGGTATTTGCACGTGGTGATGACTCAGCAAGCATTTCGCTCGACATACTCAGCATTGCATCGGTAATGCGTGTTGCTTTTGCTGCAATTACACCTAGGCCAATACCTGGGAAAATATAACTGTTGTTACATTGTGGAATTGGGAACACTTCACCATTAAATTCTACTGGCTCAAATGGGCTACCCGTTGCTACAAGTGCTTTACCTTCAGTCCATTTAATAACATCAGCTGGGTGTGCTTCAACCTGCTTAGATGGATTACTTAATGGGAAAATAATCGGTTGTTCACAGCCTGAATGCATAGCGCGGATAACTTGCTCGGTAAATAAACCCGGTTGACCCGATACACCAATTAAAATATCAGGTGCTGCACAGTGCATTACATCTAATAATGAAGCGTATTCACCGCTGTAAGTCCACTCGCTTAATGCAGCTTGTGGTTGCGCTAGTGCTTGTTGGAAATCGCGTAAGCCTTCCATGCCTTCAGTGAGTAGGCCAAAACGGTCAACCATAAATACTTGGCTGCGCGCTTGTGCTTCGCTAATGCCTTCAAACACCATTTGGCTAATAATTTGCTCTGCAATACCACAACCGGCTGAGCCTGCGCCAACAAATACCACTTTTTGCTCGCTAAGGGTTGAGCCTTTAACACGACACGCAGCTAATAAAGAGCCCACAGTTACCGCTGCAGTACCTTGAATGTCATCGTTAAAGCTACAAATTTCGTTACGGTAGCGTTTAAGTAATGGCATAGCGTTTGGCTGTGCAAAATCTTCAAACTGCAGTAATACATTTGGCCAGCGACGTTTAACCGCTTTAATGAATAAGTCTAAAAACTCATCGTATTCATATTGCGCAATACGCTTATGACGCGCGCCCATGTACATAGGGTCATTAAGAAGTTTTTCGTTGTTAGTACCTACATCAAGCATTACAGGTAATGTGTACGCTGGGCTAATACCACCACACGCTGTGTAAAGTGATAACTTACCAATAGGAATACCCATGCCACCAATACCCTGATCGCCTAGGCCTAAAATACGTTCGCCATCGGTAACCACAATTACTTTTACTTTGCCTTTGGTGGCATTGCGTAGAATGTCGTCAATTTGATAGCGATCTTCGTAAGAAATAAATAAGCCACGTGCACTGCGGTAAATATCTGAGAATTTTTCACAGGCATCACCAACCGTTGGCGTGTAAATAATTGGCATCATTTCTTCAAGATGATCACGCACTAAACGGTAGTAAAGTGTTTCGTTGTTATCTTGAATGGCACGCAAGTAAATATGCTTGTTTAAGTTATCGTTAAAGCTTGAATACTGCTGATAACAACGCTCAACCTGCTCTTCAATTGTTTCAAAACGTGGAGGAAGCAAACCCGCAAGGTTAAAGTTTTCGCGTTCTTTTTTACTAAACGCGCTGCCTTTGTTTAAAAGCGGAGTTTCAATTAGGCCAGGGCCAGAGTAAGGAATATAAAGGTAGTTAGGATCAGTATTAGTTGTCATATTTCCAGGCTTTAACGGAGTCTTAAGTTATGATCTGCCATTATCATTGTAAAAGGTTAAATTGCAATGACAATTAAGCTTGTCAGACCATTGAGAGAAAACACATGCAGGCTTCACTGCCTGCATGGCTATTATACATAAATTAAAATTTGATAGTGGCGTTTTTGTCAGTTAAATCCGACAAAGCAACCCCTTCACGGCGCGGATCGGCACCGCCATACAATTTATTGTTTTTAACCTCTACGGCATGTAAGCCAGAGTTTAAATCAAGTACACGTACAGCATGGCCGCGTTTAGTTAATTGCGGGGCTATGGCTTCAAGCGCAGTGCCTTTTTCAAGGCTCGTGTAATCGTTACGATTGGTGGTTCTTGGCAGGTTAATCGCCTCTTGTGCCGATAAATTCCAATCCAGCACACCAATAACCACTTGCGCTACATAATCAATGATACGGCTGCCACCTGGCGAGCCAACCACTAAGCGTAAGCTGCCGTCGTTGTTAAACACCATTACTGGCGACATAGAGCTGCGTGGGCGTTTGCCCGCCTCAACGCGGTTAGCTACTAATTTGCCGCCAATGCGTGGCGAAAGCGCAAAATCGGTTAATTGGTTATTTAAAATAAAGCCATTAACCATCACAGTTGAGCCAAACGCCATTTCAATTGAACTGGTCATTGATACGGCATTACCAAAGCTATCTACAATGGATACGTGTGATGTTGATGGCAACTCAAAAGAATCATCTTTTGCGTAGCTTAAATAGCCTACTGGGTTACCTGCTACTGCTTTTGTGTCTTGCTCAGTAATAAGCTTGGCGCGCGATGCAATGTACTTTTTATTTAACAGCTCTTTGGTAGGCACTTGTGTAAAATCAGGGTCGCCCATGTACATATTGCGATCGGCAAATGCTATGCGTGAGGCTTGGCTAAAGTAATGAATTGCCTCTTCGCTATTAGGTTTAAGCGCGCTCATGTCTTTGTGTTCAAGCAAGCCTAAAATTTGTAATACCGCTACACCACCACTACTAGGAGGTGCCATAGAGCACACATTATAAGCACGGTATTTAATACATACTGCGTCGCGTTGCTTGCTTTTGTAATTAGCCAGGTCTGATTCGCTTAATGTACCCGGTGCAATTTTTGAATTTTGCACTGCGTTTACCATTTGCTTAGCGTTATCGCCTTTATAAAATGCATCAATGCCTTGTTTAGCAATGTCTTTGTATAAATTAGCTAAGGGCTGATTTTTTTTAATCGTACCGGCTTTAATTAATTCGCCATTAGGGTAAAAGTACTCGTTAATCACCGGCATACTCATTACACCTGGGTTTAATTGGCGTGCTAATAAACCGTGTAAACGTGGCGACACCTCAAAGCCCTGCTCGGCAAGTTTAATAGCGGGTTTAAATAACTCGCTCCACGCAAGTTTACCGTATTGTTGATGCGCACTTGCAAAGGCATGCAAAATACCAGGCACACCCACAGAGCGACCGCCAACAACTGCTTCAATCCACTTAACGGCTTTACCGTGTTTATCTAAAAAAAGGTTTTCGTCTGCATTTTGTGGCGCGGTTTCACGGCCATCAAAGCTTGTAAGTAGGTTATCGGCTTTGTTGTAGTACATCATAAATGTACCACCACCAATGCCCGATGATTGTGGCTCAACTAAGGTAAGCACTAATTGCGTTGCAATTGCCGCATCTACCGCGCTTCCGCCTTTAGCTAAAATCTGTTGTCCGGCTTGTGAGGCATACGGGTTAGCCGCGGCCACCATGTATTGATCACCGGTTACTAATTGTTTTTGTACAATTGAGGTGGTGGCTTCTGGCTCGCGAATTTCTAATTTTGCAGGTTCTTTTGCTATTGTTGGCAGCGTTACTGCAAACAAACCAATAGTAAATAATGACTTAAGTTTAAAATGCATAAAAATACTAAAAACACTTAATTACGTAGTTGTATTTGGCATCTTAAAGTTAAACGGGCACAATATGCAAAAATTTTGACTAAAAAAACATAATAAAATGCTTAATTTACCGCTACAACCTCGTTATTTACTTCCGCCATTATTTTTGATGCTTTTTAGTATTGTTTTTGCTGCATTTGATTTAAATAATTTACTTGAATTTAACCGAGCGCTCATTGAAAACGGCGAAGTTTGGCGAGTGTTTACCAGTCAATTTGTACATGCTAACTGGGCGCATTTAGGATTAAACGCATTAGGGATATTTTTAATTTGGTTACTGCATGGCGAATACACATCGCCTGCACATTATGCCTTTAATGTGTGTTTTTTAGCACTGTGGTGTGGGCTCGGCGTATTATGGTTTTGCCCTGCTATATCTATATACACGGGCTTAAGCGCCCTATTGCATGGTGTTATTATTTGGGGAGCGGTGAAAGACATTACCCTGTCGCTTAAATCGGGTTATTTATTATTTATAGGCGTGTGGATAAAAATAATAATGGAGCAAGTAAACGGCCCCGATGCAAGTATTGGCCAATTAATTGATTCAACCGTTGCCATTGATGCGCACTTAATTGGCGCGGTGGGCGGCGCATTACTTGGCATACCTTTAGCAATTAAATACTTAAAAAATAGCGTTTAAGCTTCTCAATATTAATAAAAACGCCGCGTTAGTTAACGCGGCGTTTTTGTTTATACACTTTAATTTTTAAATTTAAGATTAAAGTGTTTCTTTAAATAATTTATGAATACGACGGTATTCATCTAGCCAGCTTGATGGCTGTACAAAGCCATGCGGCTCTACCGGGAAGATGGCCGTTTCAAAGTTTTGTTTTTCCAGTTCAATTAATCGCTGTACTAAACGTACTGAGTCTTGAAAAAACACGTTATCGTCAACCATAGGTGCGTTAATTAATAAGCGCTTGTTTAAGCCCTCTGCGTAATAAATTGGCGAGCTTCGCTCATACGCTATGGGATCTACATCTGGGTGATTTAAAATATTAGCCGTGTAAGCGGTGTTGTAATGCGCCCAATCGGTTACTGGACGAAGTGCTGCCCCCGATTGAAATAGCTCAGGGGCAGTAAATAGCGCCATAAAGGTCATAAAACCGCCGTATGAGCCACCGTATGTGCCTACTGCGTTGGTATCAACATTTGCGTTTTGCGCCATCCATTTAACGCCATCTGCTAAATCTTGCGTTTCAGGTGTACCCATTTGGCGATAAATCGCAGTACGCCAATCGCGGCCATAACCTTTAGAAGCACGGTAATCCATGTCCATCACTATGTAACCTTCATCGGCAAGTAATGAATGAAACATAAACTCACGAAAATACACAGACCAACCCATGTGTGAGTTTTGTAAGTACCCTGCTCCGTGGTTAAAAATAACCGCTTTACGGGTTTTGCCTGTTTCACCTTCTACATAGTCACTTGGGTAATATACCTTGGCATAAATAGGTTGCTCTGTGTGGCTAGAGGGTACGGCAACAATTTTAGGTGCGGTGAGCTTTTTAGCTAAAAATTCATCCGACACTGTATGGGTGAGCTGTGTCGCTGTGGTGTTTGCTTTAGCATCGGCAACAAAAAGCTCTGTTGGCATTGTTATTTTAGAGTGCTTAAGCAGTAATTTACTTTCGTCTGGGCTTAACGTGTAATCGGTCATACCGTTAAGGTCTGTCACTTGCTCGTTTTTACCTGTTTGTGGGTTAACACGGTAAATTTCGTAAAGGCCTGGGTGCTCTACGTTTGCCTTGTAATAAATAGCGCTATTATCATGAGTTAACGTAATGTCCGATACTTCAAACTGGCCACTAGTTAAAGCGGTTGCTTTGCCGTTAAGCGGTTTTTTGTAAAGCTGACTATAGCCCGACTCTTCTGATAAGTAATACAGAGTGTTTGAATTATGTAACCAGCCAAAATTGTTAAACGCGTAAGCTATCCAAGCATCATCATGCAGGCGGTGCTGCGACACAAGCTCGTTTTTATCAAAGTCGATTGTGACTATCCAGCGGTCTTTGTTATCCCACGCCTCTAGCATAATGGCAACTTGCGTGCCGTCATCGTTCCACACTATGGGGGCTTGGTTTAAACCCCAATTAGTAATTAAGTTAATACCGCGTGGCGCTTTTTTAGATTTATACGTTTTGCCATCACGCGCGTAGTTTTCTTTTTTAACCTCGGCTAAAACATCTTCATCAAAGCCCGGTAGCGTATCAAAGCTCAGTGGCGTTTGTGTTTTATCTACAAGGTTAATGTGTATCACCGATGATGTTTGCTCTTTTGCATCAGCCACACGACGGCGCACTTTTTTAGGCTCAATAGTGGCATCATCGGTGATGTAGTTAGGCATAATATCGCCTTTATCACGCCACGATTGCTGCTTTTGCAGCACAACAATTAAAGCATCACCGTTTGGCGATAGTTGCGCTTCTTTTATTACATTGCCATCACCTAAATAAAAAGCGGTGTTAGCAATGGAGCTATTTTGCGCATTTAATTGCTCATTGCGTGTTTGCGTATCCTGTTTGTTTTTATGTTGCAACGCCACAAACTCAATCAGTTTATGCTGCTCTTTTGCTATGTAACTAGTTGGCTCTTGTAAGCCTTTTGGCTCATCGGCCAATTTTAAGTTAGCAAGCTCTGTACTTAGCCCTGTTTTTAAATCAACTTTAAAAAACACATTACCTTGGCGGTAAACTAAATCGCCATTGTTTAAAAACTGTGGTTTAGACTCATTTGCTGAGGTGGCTGTTATTTGTTTAAGTTCACCCGTTGTTAGGTTTTTAACAAATACATTGCCTTTAAACGTATAAGCTTGAAGTGTTCTATCTGATGAATAAACCGCTTTAGAAGCACCTACAGTATGCAGTTTATCAAGTGATACTTGCATCGCTTTTTTGCTGTTAATTGGCTGGCTATAAATATCGTTTAGGTTACTGCCTTGCTGCTTTTGAGCATAAATAATGGTGGCTGAATCACTTGCCCAGTACGCATTTTTAGGCTGGTTGCCTATCCAATCAGGATTTGCCATGGCTTGTTCTAGCGTAATATTTTGCGAGCCAGCATCAGCAGGTGTGTTTACAACCGCAGCAACAGGAGTTGCTGGTAAAGCGCTTTGCTGTGATGAAGAGGTATTAGCGGTAGCACTACAACCTGCAAGCATAATGCTAGAGGTTACAGCAAGCGCTACTAATGTTTTTGATGACGATAGGTTAAAAATCATAGTGCTTCTATACGGTTATTATAATTGAGCCGTATTTAAGCAGAAGCACTTGAGTTATTGCAATTTTTTAAGATAAATAACGCATTTTCACGGTAAAGCTGAGTTTACTCTATTAGCAAATCGAGCCACACCAATCGGTGATCGCTCGATGCGTTTCTATCTTTTATTAATCTATATTGCTCGCTGTTTTTAGTGGGCCAAAACACCCCACCATCGTGTATTTTAAACCCATAGGTAGAGGGTAAAACATAATCTACACGCGCCTGCCAGTTAGCGGTAAAGTACTTTGCATATGGCTGCGGGTATTGCTCTTTAGCCCCGGCGCTTTGCGGTATAAATTGCGAATTTATAAGTGGATTATTTAAAATTTGATTGGTGGTTTCAACCCGTGCTTTATCCCCTTCAGGCGCGGCGTTTAAGTCACCTAAAATAACAAACCGCGAGTTTGCTTTTAATCCGCCTTTTTGGCCGTTATCGTCGTAAATATAGGCTTTATTAGCAACATAATCGGCAATTAACCTAACTTCGTCATGATTACGTTTGCCGTTTCTGTCTTCGTCGCCATCAAACACCGGCGGTGTTGGGTGCGAGGCAAGTACATGCACTGTTTTATTGTTTACTACAACAGGTACATCCCAAAACGATTTAGAGCTAAGCCTAAGCGCTTGCCATTCTTGCGTGTTATACCAATTCTCTTTTGTTTTTGGGTCTATTGGCATTTGCGCATTAGGCATATCTTTATATTTAAACGTTTGAAGCGTGCGCAGTTTCTCAAGGTTAATGGGATATTTAGATAAAATAGCCATTGCGTAATGCCCTTCAAAAAAACCAAAGCCTTGAGCATCGCCCATTACATCGGTTTTTTTACCGTTGTTATCAAGGTCAAAATCAGTAGCAAGGCCTGTATTTACAGGGGCAATAAAACTGTATGGGTAATCAATGGGGGCTTGTTTATTTTGGCTTACATTTAAAAACTGGCGTTTAAAATAATCTATACCTTGCGCTTTGGGTACGTAGTCAAACTCGTTTAATAAAATAATGTCAGGGCGAACACGCTGAATTATTTCGGCTATATTTTTTATTTGCTGGTGGTTTGATTTTAGTGCATTAACTAGCGCATCGGGGTTAACTTGCTCGCCTTTTGGCGTGTGATTAGTTGCATCCATACTCACATTAAAGGTGGCAATACGAAGGCTTTGGCTGGCTGTAGCATTTAAACTAAATGAAGCGGCAATGGCTAATGCGCCATAAAGTATGTTTAGTTTCATTTTTTTACTTCAAAAAATTAAAAAATAGACTTTACCAGTATTACACAATTAATACCTATTTTTATGACAAAAAAATACCGGCTTAAGCCGGTATTTAATAAGTTAATTACAGCCTTTACTCACTTAGCATAAGTGCAGTAGCAGCTTTTAAAATGCCGGGGTACGCTTGCTCAGGTAGGTAATCGGTAAGTTGCCCAAGCTTATCGGCAAGGTTATTAATGTTATCTGCAGATACATTAATATGCCCCATTTTACGCCCAGGTTTTGCCGTTTTTCCGTACCAGTGGCTGGTTACATCACTGACTGTTAAAACCTCGGTAGGAATACATCCTTGGCCCAGCACGTTAATCATGGCAGTAATATGCTTAAGCTCTGTATTACCTAGCGGTAAACCCGCTACAGCTCGCATGTGGTTTTCGAACTGCGAACAATGGCAGCCTTGCTGTGTCCAGTGCCCTGAGTTATGAACTCGCGGCGCAATTTCGTTAACCAGTAAAGTACCGTTTACATCAAAAAACTCAATGGCAAGTACGCCAACATAATTAAGCTCGTTGGCAATTTTTGTAAATGCACTATGGGCCTGCTGCTCAACCAGCGTGTTATTTTTACCCGCAATCGACAAAGTAAGCACGCCGTTGGTGTGCTCGTTTTCAGTAATTGGGTAAATAGCCACATTACCTTGCTTATCGCGTGCACCAATAATAGAGACTTCACGGTCAAACGGGATCATTTTTTCAGCAATAATGCTGTGTGGCGCATCCTGTGTGCCAGAGGCAATAAAATCAGCCATTTCTGACCAAATTTGCTCTATTTGGTCATCTGATTTTAAACGCCACTGCCCTTTACCATCGTACCCTGCTTGGCACGTTTTAATAACCAGCGGTTTGCCTAGGGTTTTAACCGCTAATTCTAAATGCGCTTTTTCTGTGATCAATTGATACGGCGCACACGCTACGTTTGTTTTATCTAGTAACGCTTTTTCTAATGCGCGGTCGCCACCGGTTTTAATGGCAGCTTTACCTGGGTAAAATTTATTACTGTTGCAGCACAGTGTAAGTACATCATCGGGGATATGCTCAAACTCTGCGGTAATCGCATCAGCGTCACTAATTGCCAGCTCAAGTGTGGTTGTGTAAATTTCACCGGTTAGCGGATGCATAATTTTTTGGCTGCCTACATCGTACGCAACCACATTTAAATTAAGGGGGGCGCCTGCTAGGCTCATCATTCGTGCAAGTTGGCCGGCACCTAAAATTAAAATTTTCATTTTTACTCTGCAGGATTAGGGTTAGCTAAAATAGTCTCGGTTTGCTCTTTACGAAATGCTTCAATTTTTGCAAAAATTTCTGGGTTTTGGCACCCTAAAATTTGTGCAGCAAGTAAACCTGCGTTAGCAGCGCCTGGCTCACCAATTGCCAGTGTACCTACGGCTACGCCTTTTGGCATTTGGCAAATAGATAACAATGAATCTACACCGTTTAAAGCTTTAGATTTAACCGGTACACCAAGCACAGGGAGTGATGTAAATGCCGCTGCCATACCTGGTAAATGCGCAGCACCACCGGCGCCAGCAATAATCACTTTTATGCCACGATCTGCGGCTGAATTTGCATAATCTGCAAGAAGTTGAGGAGTGCGGTGCGCAGAGACCACTTTTGTTTCGTACTCAATACCAAATTTTTCGAGCATGAGCGCTGCGTGTTCCATGGTTGGCCAATCTGATTTAGAACCCATAATAATGCCAACAGTCATAAATACTCCTCAGTAATGTATTTTAAAAATAGCGGACTTATGTCCGGTTTTAGGCGGGTATTATACCCAAACCAAGTTTAATTGCGACTCACAAAAACAAAAAAAGCCACGTTTAAACATGGCTTTTAAAGGGTTGCAGTTACAAAGTGCTTATACTTCTTTGCTTGCTAGGTATTCGCTGTAGTTGCCTCTAAAGTCGATCACCTGGCCGTCTTTTATCTCCCAAATACGGGTGGCAACCGATGATACAAACTGGCGATCGTGCGATACAAACAGTAAAGTGCCTTCGTACGCTTCTAATGCAAGGTTTAACGCCTCGATAGACTCCATATCCATGTGGTTTGTTGGCTCATCCATTAACAGTATGTTTGGTTTATGCATCATAATTTTACCAAATAACATACGGCCTTGTTCACCACCTGAAATAACCTTTACAGACTTTTTGATATCGTTTTGCGAAAACAACATGCGTCCTAAAAAGCCACGAACCACTTGCTCGTCGTCGCCTTCTTGTTGCCATTGCTCCATCCACTCAAACAAGTTCATGTCTTTTTCAAACTCGTCAGCATGATCTTGCGCGTAGTAACCAATATTGGCATTTTCAGACCACTTAAACTCGCCCGACTTAGGTGCTAAACGCCCAGCAAGCGTATTAAGTAAGGTTGTTTTACCTACACCGTTTTCACCGATAATAGCAATGCGCTCGCCTACTTCTACTAAGCCTTCTAAATTTGAAAATAGCGTATTGTCTTCAAAACCTTGGCTTAGGTTAGTCATTTCTAGTGCGTTACGGAATAGCTGTTTTTCTTGCTCAAAGCGAATAAACGGCGATTGGCGAGAAGAGGCTTTTACTTCTTCTAGCTGAATTTTATCAATACGTTTTGCGCGCGACGTTGCTTGTTTAGCCTTTGACGCGTTTGCAGAAAAGCGCGATACAAACTGTTGTAGTTCAGCAATTTGGCTTTTCTTTTTCGCGTTTTCACTTAATAGGCGCTCACGTGCTTGTGTTGCTGCAAACATGTACTCATCGTAGTTACCTGGGTAAATACGAAGCTCGCCGTAATCAATATCGGCCATGTGCGTACATACTGAGTTTAAAAAGTGACGGTCATGCGAGATGATGATCATGGTGCAGTCGCGTTGATTAAGCACATCTTCTAACCATTTAATGGTGTAAATGTCCAAGTTATTGGTTGGCTCATCAAGTAGCATAATATCAGGGTCAGAAAACAGCACTTGCGCAAGTAACACACGTAGTTTAAAACCGGGTGCTATTTCAGACATTGGGCCGTAATGCTGCTCTGTCGAAATACCTACCCCTAATAAAAGCTCACCCGCTTTAGACTCAGCTGAATAGCCGTCCATTTCGGCAAACTCAGTTTCTAAATCGGCTACTTTCATGCCGTCTTCTTCACTCATCTCTGGTAATGAGTAAATGCGATCGCGCTCTTGTTTAATATCCCATAATTCTTTATGGCCCATGATTACAGTATCAATTACAGAGTATTCTTCGTAAGCAAACTGGTCTTGGTTTAGTTTAGCCACACGTTCATTTGGATCTGTACTTACGTTACCTGCAGAGGGCTCTAGTTCGCCACTTAGGATTTTCATAAATGTAGATTTACCACAGCCGTTTGCACCAATTAAACCGTAACGGTTTCCTTCGCCAAACTTTGCAGATATGTTTTCAAATAACGGTTTAGCACCAAATTGCATGGTGATGTTAGCTGTACTAATAATAGCGCTACCCTCCAAGGGGACATGATGTATTTAAATTGCGCGCAGTTTAAACTAAATACAGCTTTTTTTCTATGAAAGTTTAAGGTTGAAAGTGCATGAACTATGCCCTATTCCACTCATTAAAGGCGTAAATTAATGCCTAACAAATAGTGCCTAAAAACGTAATTAAGCCAGTGAATGCTTATTCAACTAAAAAAATGCGCTTAGCTAAAAATAATAGCGCGGTTTGTGCGCCATATCAGGGTTTAAATTTTAATTAATAAACCCGTTTAACTTAATAAGTCGATTGTTTATCGCAAAGCATTTTAAAAAACAGATAACTGGGTATATATTTATGATATAAAATGCTTTTTAGAGTTTTTGCACTAGCGTTTTATTTTTATCCAACATGAAAAAAACTCAATTTAAAACCCACTTACTTGCGCTATTTTCAGCACTATTTACGTAGTTTTTAATCAAAAAAAACCTATCCCTTAACAGATAAAAAACACCATTAACCTCCAGTGAATATTTATTCATTTTTGGCGCTAATTTCATTGATTATTTTTCACTTTTGAGCCCATTAGGGCTTTGTTAGTCTTCATGCCTTCTAAATTTAATGTCACTTTTTAAAGTTAATACACACAAGGCATCACAAATGATTAAAAACTTTGTAACCCTACTATTAGGAACAAGCATAGTAGTCGCGCCAGCTGCTTCAGCAGTAGAGCTCTATAAGGATGAAAAGAACACTATTAAAGTAGGTGGTTACCTTGATGTGCGCGTTATTAATACGCAAAACCAAACCGAAGTGGTAAATGGTACATCGCGTATAAACTTTGGCTTTACTCGCCAACTTAAAAAAGACTGGTCGGCACTGGCGCTAGTTGAATGGGGTGTAAACCCTGTTGGTAGTAGCGATATTATTTACAATAACCGCTTTGAATCTATTCAAGATGAGTTTTTATATAACCGTTTAGGTTATGCTGGCCTTTCGCACGAAAAGTACGGACAAATTACCATTGGTAAACAATGGGGTGCGTGGTACGACGTAGTTTATGGCACCAATAACAGCTTTGTATGGGATGGTAATGCTGCGGGGGTTTACACATACAATAAAGACGACGGTGCTGTAAATGGTACTGGCCGTGGTGATAAACTAATTCAATACCGTAATAGCTACAACGACTTTAGCTTTGCAGTTCAAGCGCAACTTAAAAACAGCGAATTTTATACCTGTGATGTTGATGATATTTCTGAAGAAGCGTGTGAAGCCCTGTGGAATGATGGCGACAGCGCAGCTCAAGAAGTAGAGTTTAACTACACCTTTGGTGGTTCTGTAACTTATAACGCAACCGACATGCTAACATTAACAGCAGGCGTAAACCGTGGTGAATTTGATGTAACGTATGGCGATGGCACAACACAAACCGTTGAAGACTTAATTTTTGGTGCGGGTGTAATGTGGGGCAGCATTGAAAAACCAGGTTTATACGTTGCCGCTAACATAAATAAAAGCGAAAACCACGATACCGATAACCTAGGGCGCTTAATTAAAGACTCTATTGGTGTAGAAACCTTTATGTCGTACCGTTTTGATAACGATGTGCGCCCTTTTGTAGCTTATAACATTTTAGATGCCGGTGACGATTACGTTATTCAACCTAACTTTAATACCGATCCTAATGATGTATTCAAACGTCAATTTGCTGTGATTGGTGTTCATTACTTAATTGACGAAAACACCATTGCCTACGCTGAAGCCCGTAAAGATTTTAGCGACTTTGAAAGTGATGACAAAGACCAGCAATCGCAAATGGAAGCCTCAGAAGACGACGGGATTGCATTTGGTTTTAGATACAAATTTTAATTTCCCACCATAACAACACACAAAGCCCAGCTATATGCTGGGCTTTTTTATTTTAAACGTTAAATGATGAAAAAAATTAAATGTTTGAAGGCGTTAACAATCGCTATTATTTGTTATAACACTTTATAAAAGCTGTGTGCGCTGCGTATTATTTATTCCTTGTAAGCATGCTTATAAATTCACCCGAAAATTAATGGAGAGAAAATGAGTTCACTCAAAACCGCCGGTAATTTTACTCTACTATGTATTGCCAGCTTAACCATAATGGTTGGCACCCTATTAGCGCCGGGTTTAGTTACCATTGCTGATGGCTTAGGCATACAAAGCAACAGCGTATTATTAATTACTTTACCTTCTTTAGGTGCGGTGGTGTTTGCCCCCCTAGCCGGAAGATTAATAGACAAGTACGGCGCATACCCTTTACTTATAATAGGTTTATTTTTATACGGATTAGTGGGTGCATGTGCCTACTTTTTACATGGCCCAACCTTAGTATTTATTAATCGTTTTGCATTGGGTGGTATTACAGCAATAGTGATGGCAAGTTGCACCGTTTTAATTTCAACGTGGTACAGCGGCGAAGCCCGACTGAATATGATTGCCAAACAAGGCATGGCGATAGAGCTAGGTGGCGTTATATTTTTATTTTTAGGCGGTGTTTTAGCGTCAATGTATTGGGGATTACCCCTTGCTTTATATTTAATTGCTTGGCTATTTTTAGCTATGTTGCTCATGTTTGTCCCCCGTAAGCAGCAATTGAACGCCCAAAACACAGAGCAAACTCAACAAATAAAAAAGAGCCATTCAAACGCATTAACGCTTAAAGGGGTGTATATAGTATCAACCCTAGCTATGACCATATTTTTTACCTCAACCGTGCTTTTACCTATTACCTTGCACGCACTAAATTTTAATGAATCAGAAATAGGCCAACTATTGGCTTTTATATCGTTAGTTGCGGTATTTACAGCGGGATTTATGCCTAAAGCAACTAAACGCCTTAGTGAGAAAAATGTATTAGCAATCGCATTTTTTGCCTTTGGTTTATCATACCTTTGCTTTATACAATCAAGTACATTGATATTAGTATTAGGCGCGCTATTAATTGGTATTGGCTTTGGTTTTAGCATTCCGCTTTTAAACCACATGACCGTAGAGCTAAGCCCTGAAAATATTCGCGGACGTAACTTATCGTATTTTACAATGGCGGTGTTCTCCGGCCAGTTTTTTACCTCTTTTATGGAGTACATACCTGGGGGTGAACATAACGTATTTATAATATGCAGCATTTTAAGCGCTGTTGTAGCTATCGCCCTTCTTGTAAAACCTAAAGCGCACTAAGTAGCAATCAATAACCGGTAAAATTATCAAATTAAGTAGCCAATTATCCCCTATTTATTGGCTACTTTTATTCCTCCTCACTCTTTAGCTAAGTTTATTATTTAACGATAACTTAGTATGATGTGTTCTTTTACCATAAAGCCACCAGCTAATTTATATTAATTGCATTAAGAGTTTATAAAGATGGTGAAAATAAACTTAAATGGCAAAGTAATTAAACAGATTATCGCTGATCACAAATGCGTAAGGATGATTAAAAGCAATAACAGTGAGTTTGGTATATGTCTATATGTACTGATGGCATTCTAACTCAAGAGCAATATACTGTATATAAACACAGTTTAATTTATTTTTTGTGCAAAAATAAATTAAAACAACTTCCCTCTGTAACTCGTTAATAACATTTAACTAAGTGAAGTGCTATCCAGTTAATTCGTTATCATAAATAGATAAAACACCGATAGCTGTATATGCATACAGTTACCGTTTGAGACTATCTACCTATTTTTAATAAATGTACTATAACCAGCTAACCCCTTTGATACACTTAGTGTTGGATTATCTGAATGTTCAGCACCTTCGTTTATAGCGCTTTGCCACACAAGGTTGTTATTAGGGTTTGCTATTAAAGCAGACTCTAAATTATCAAACGCTTTTAACATTAACGGATGTTCTGCTCCACCCACAGAAAGGTATAAATAAGTAGGCGACTTAATTTTATTTGCTTGAGTAGTTAAATATGCTTCTACATTATTAACCACTGTCATATCGTCATACCAAGCCGCTGGGCTAAAAGCAAAGTAGCCATTAAACAGTTCAGGTTTTGTATGCAGTGTATAAAGCACAAAGCTGCCACCTGCCGAAAAACCACTTAATACACGGTTATTACTAAGCTTATATTTTACCGATAAATACGGAAGTAACTCAGTTTCAATAAACGCTAAAAACTTGTCAGCTTCACCATTTGGCTCTATAAGTGTTTCATTTTCTGTGCGCGCTTGTGTATTTACATCTTGGCGAGCATAAGGAGGCACTAAATCGCGATTACGTGTATCTGTAAAAAACAAATTAGGAATAGACACCAATATAGCCTTATCCCCTTTTTCACTCTTAGCTTGTTTTGTAAGTGCTTTATCCCATGTATCTAAATTAAAGTTACCATCGGTTTTAATAATTAACGAATACGCTCTTTTAGGATCGTAATTAACGGGTAATCTTATAAACACTTTGCGCGACTCATTAAGCACGCTTGAGTTAATTGTTACGTCGGTATAGTGCGATACATAATGGTTGTAATAGCGTATGGCTAAAATACCGATAGCAAAAATGACTACGGCTAAACTTAAATTAATAAAATAATGTTTTGTTATTGTTATTGCCATGCGTCATTCCTTTAAATGTTTAGGAGTTATTTAATCGAGCTTAACCCACTGCTTAACTTCAAGTGCAGTCATTATCAGCTCTACAGAAAATGCAGCCAGTATCATCCCCATCACACGCGTTAAAATAGACGCCCCGCCAATACCAATAAGCTTTATAATTTTGCCCGACAGCAACAACAAAATTAAGGTTACACCCAACACTGCCAGTGTAATTAACGCTGTGCCTATTTGGGTTGTAATTGGGTGAATGTGATTATCGGTAAGTAATATAACGGCTAAAATAGCCCCAGGTGTGGCGGTAGCAGGTATAGCAAGCGGAAACACTGCAATATCGTGCCCTGGGTCTTGTTTTGCTTTGTTAGAATCATTGCCAAATATCATTTGTAAGCCAAACAAAAATAAAATTATCCCGCCCCCTAACTGAAACGATACCAGCCGTATACCCATCGCATTTAAAATAAGCTGCCCTATTAAAATAGAGCCAAGTAACACAGCGCCTGCATATAGCACTGTTTTAAACGCAGTTTTACGACGTTGTTGATCAGTTAAATGAGAAGTGAGCGCAGCAAAAAGCGCCATAGTCCCTATTGGGTCAATAGTGGCCCAAATAACGAGGGCATCTTGAGATAGTTTTTCTAGCATATAAAATCCTTGTTAAGCGAACACGTTTTAAAAACTCGGGTAACAAATTCATTTGCTTACGCTTAACTATAAGCCAAATTGGCTATTTTTTATATTGCATTTGTTCCTCTTATGATGAAATTTACTAACGTGTATAATGCAAATGCAGCACTAATACATTACTAATGCAGTACTAAACGTGTTTATACCAAATAGAATGCTCACCCAAGCTAAAGCCTAATTTAACTAATAAGTTATGCGAACGCGCATTATGTGCACTTACCTGCGCCGCTAAGTAATTAAGCGGTATAGTCTGTTTAAGTGTTTTAACAAAGCCAGTTATTACCTCAAACATAATGCCCTTATCCCAATACATAGGATCAAGCTCAAACCCTATAAAAGCCCTACTTTTACAAGGCGATAAATTATAAAGCCCGCAGGTGCCCATAAGTTTGCCATTTATATTATGTTCAATAGCCACTCTTATCACTTCGCCTTCGTAATAGGCGGTAATATCGTCTTGTATTAATTGCTTAATTTGGCATTTACTTAAGGGGGTTTGATAGTCGTTAAATTCGCTCACTTGCGGGTGATTCAAAATAGAAAATAACTGCGGGGCATGCTTATGAGTAATTAAACGCAATGTAACGCGTTCAAGCTGAGTTGTTTTAAACATTTTATACAGGAGTTAAAATAGCGCTTTATGGTTAAGCATTATTAACTTACCATAGCGTATTCACAAGCATTATCTTTATAGCCAATATTGAGAGCAATAATGAGCGACGATTTTAAAGTAATTCAACCTACCACAACCGTATACTGCCCTAAACGTGGTGAGGGCTGGACCCTAACAGGCATTACTAATATAAACGAGTTTACCTCGGTAATGTTTGACGGCACACGTTATACACTCCCCGCACGCGAAATAGTAGAAGAGCTGTTACCAAACCAACTAGCCCGAGAGCAAAATAATAGCTAGCGCCCGTGTATAAACGGAAGTGGCTGCCACTGTGCAGCCACCTATATAAAGAGCAACGAAGGATTAAAATGTATCGTCTTCACTGTATACATTTACTTTTAACTCGTCTTCATCTTCAAAAACAACAAACGAAATAGGCTTACAACATACTTGGCAGTCTTCTATGTATTGCTCACCAATATCTGCAGCGTCTAATAATACTTCTATGCTTTCGCCGCAATACGGGCAACTTATCGATTTTTCGGTTAACTGGTTCATTTAACACCTGCTACTTTTATCTCAATGCTTTCACTTTAATAAACACACTCTGATAATACAACATTGTGCTACAGAGGTTGCCCAATGTACGTATGGCCATAATTAAAAACCATTACGTATATTACTTTTTCCGCTATTCACGTTAGCCTACTAAAAACAATGAAATAGGTTTTACAGTTAAAGGGTCTAACTATTAAGAATATGTATTTAAACTCATACTAGAGGTAGATTATTATATGAAAAAATCACTTACGCTTGCATTAACATCTGCCGCAATGTTGTTTAGCACCTTTTCACATGCAGCCAAAACCGAAAAAGCAGTTTTAGCCGGTGGATGTTTTTGGTGTATGGAAAGCGACTTTGAAAAGCTCAAAGGCGTAAAAGATGTTATATCGGGTTTTACCGGCGGTAAAATTAAAAACCCGACCTACAATGGTAACCATCAAGGTCATTACGAAGCAGTACAAATTACTTACGACCCTGATGTAGTAAGCTACAAAGGCATACTTGATCATTTTTGGGTAAATATTGATCCCTTTGATGCCAAAGGCCAATTTTGCGATAAAGGCCCAAGTTATTTAAGCGCCATATTCGTAGCTAACGAGCAAGAGCGCAAAATAGCAGAGCAAACTAAACAAGCCGTAATAGCAGAATTCCCAAATCAAACAGTGGTCACGCCAATACTTAATGCCAGCACTTTTTACCCAATTAAAGGTAAAGAAAGCTACCATCAGGATTATTATAAAAATAACCCCATACGCTACAATACTTACCGCTGGCGCTGCGGACGCGATAACCGCCTAGAAGAAATTTGGGGCGATAGAGTCACACATTAAAAATCTATAGTTAAACGCTTGATGGGTTTACACAAACCCATCCCCATTACAGCTAACAGCTAACAGCTAACAACTAACAACTAACAACTAACAGCTAATTCTATTCATTCCGCCCCTAATTATAAACATTATTTTGATACTGTTTCCTAAAACAGCTTATTTATCTAACTTTATAAATATAATAAATTGCACTCCTAGATTGATAAAACCTAATTCAACAACTGGAGTTACACATTATGTCTGCCACCCAATTACAACTTGCTCGTGCTCTAGCGTTACCTTCAAGAGAGGCCATGTTAAATCGTGAGCACTCTGTACAGCATTTTTGGTACAACAACGACCAACTACTTACACAAGCTTGGAAAGAGTGGGAAGAAACCGAAGTAGATACAACCACCTTTACCCTTGACGATTCATTACTAGATAAAAACTTACGTGAAGCCGTTAATGCTGCATGGCAAAATCCATCTAAAGAGCATTTAGTAAAATCACTACTAGAAGAAGTAGCGACCGATGTGTATCAGTTTCAATTTTTTGATCCTGAGCGCCTAGCTGTTTTACGTGGTTACCTAGAAAAAGTATGGAATGCTAACATTCCTATGCGTCCACCGTACGGTATTGTATTAAACCGCCGCGGCGCCATGCTCGACAAACGCTCAGAGGGCTATTTAGCTGCTCCTAGTTTTCAGGCATTTTATAACCAAGTATTAAATACATACATGCGCCCTATTTCACGTTTATTGTTTCCTGAGATCATAGGTTACGATACGCAAACGTTTGGTTTTTCTATTTATTACGACCCAAGTACAGATGCGTCTATTCGTCCGCATACCGATGCATCATCAGTAACATTAAATATTAATTTAAACTTACCTGGCGAAGAATTTAGCGGATCAGAGCTTGATTTTTACGACCAAGTAAACGAAAAAGTTGTGCAACTTAGCTTTAAACCAGGCACCGCCATGATCCACAAAGGCAATGTACCACACGCGGCAAAACCTATAACCAGTGGCGACAGAACAAACCTAGTGTTATGGCTTTTTGGCGATAATGGCCGTATACCAGCGCCGGGTTCTAAACGTACAGATATTGATGCAAAAGAGCGTTGGACTACGCCAAAAACAACGCCAGACGGCTACGCACCTTTTTAAACGGTGCCAAGTTTAACCTTTTGTGCCTAATACTTGCCCATTAAAGGTATTTAATCATACTTTAATGGGCTATTTACTTGTTACATAACCACTTAGTTACTATCTTTTTAGTATGCTAAGTTAATTTAAACAGCCTAATGAAGTTAAACTTTTTAATAATAACGACAATAACTACCCTGCTTGTATCCTCTTTTGCCTGTGCATCGCCTACTAAACAAAAATTAGTTGTAGGTTTTGGCGAAACCCTACCACCTTTTGTAATGTCACATACCAACAGCGGGCTAACCCTCGATATTATTAAAGCCGCGTTAACCCCTTTAGGCTATGAAATAGAGCCACGCTATTATCCTTATACTCGCCGCGCTAAAGAGTATATAGATGGAAAGCTCGACATACTAGCCGACATAAACTTAAGCACAGAAAACGGTAATCTCCTAAGCGGTTATATATCAAATGAAGCCTATGAATACGAAAACGTTGCGATAGCCCTAAGGAGCAAGCATTTTAACTTTACTAAAATTTCAGATTTAACACATTACAGCTTAATCTCGTGGCCCAGCGCCGGCATACATTTAGGTGAAGAATATGCAAAAATGGCAAAAGCCAATACACAATATTACGAAGTGCACGACCAATCTCTTCAAGTTAAAATGCTTTTTTCAAACAAGGCTAATGTGATTCAAATGGATAAACAAAGTTTTAATTACTATCGCTCAACCCTTAAAGGTATTGATAGCACACAACCTGTAGATCACTTTGCGCTGTTTGGTAAAAGCCCTAGTGGCTATTTATTTAAATCAAAAAAATTACGTGATGACTTTAATATACAGCTGCAAAAGTTAAAAAATTCAGGCGAGTACTCTAAAATATTAAAAAAATACAAACACGCCAAATAAAAAAGGTCGCTTTAGCTAAGCGACCTTTTTACGTTTACAGTGCAAAATACCAATTAAAACTTATAAGAGGCAGAAAATTTAACGTTACGCGGGGTACCAGGTTGTACCCATGCATCGGCAAACGAGTTTGTGTAATACGTTTCATCAAACAGGTTATTTACCTCAGCCGTAACACCAATCGCGTCTGTTACATCGTAATTTACAAATACACGCGCGGTTGTATAACTGGGTAGTTTAAAGTCGGTACCAAAATAGCCATTGCGTTCATCTACAAATAATAGCCCGCCACCAAATTTAATTGCATTGCCATATAACTCGCCCGATTTAACAAGCTGCAAGCTAAGTTGATGCTCTGGTACATTTAAAAGTGACTCGCCGGCCTCTACTGTGTAGCCAAAGTTAGCATCAAAAAATGAGTTTTCTATTTGGGCATCTACATACGCATACGACGCCCAAATTTCTAAACTATCGCTAAGCTCACCTGTTAGGTCTATTTCTATTCCCTTACTTTGCGCTTCACCAATGGCGGCATAAGTAAACGCTGTTGGGTCATCTACTACTAGCATGTTGTCTTGATCTACTTTAAATACAGCAACGGTACCAAATAACGCGCCATCGTTAAGGGTAAATTTTACACCTAGCTCTGCAGAGGTAGATTGGTTTGGCTCAAAACCATCGCCATTGGCATCAGCACCCGAAAGCGGGCGAAAGTTTTCGCCATAGGCTGCATAAACAGATACATAATCACCGGCTTCATACACCACACCAAACTGGGGGCTCACGCGTGACTGCGTTTGTTTTGTATTAGTGCCTGCTAAACGGTTATTTAAGCGCTGCTCGTAATCATCAAAACGGGCACCAATACGAATATCTAACTTATCAGTTACGCTTATTTGGTCTTGAATAAATACCCCTACCGACTCTTGAATCTCTACGCGGTCGGTATTAGATGTAGGCGTTGGTAATTCGTACGCGCCGTATACAGGGTTAAATACATTAATGTATTGATCGCCCCGTACACGTAAAATAAATTGATCGTTTTCAAATTTATCAGCGTCAACACCCATAATTAAACGGTGCTCAAAACCGCCCAGCTCAAGGCTGCCGCTTAGCTCTGCACGCAATACATGGTATTGAGCATCAAAATCGCGGTAGCGCCTAAAGCGGTTTACTTCGCAATCAACTACGCCGCCAAAACCGGTTTCGGTTGCAAAGCCTTCCATAGAGGTATCACGGTAGTTTGCACCAAATAAAATGCTCCAGTTATCATCAAAGTCATGAATGTACTCTAACTGATGCCCTAGTACATCGGCTTCAATTGGGCCATCGCCCGGCTCACCTAAAAAGCGACTTTGTGGTATAAGCCCAAGTTCGCCATCTATTGCTAATACGCCTCTATCAAACGGCACTTCTTGGTCGCTGTATTCAAGCTCGTAAACAAGTTGGCTGCTGTCGTTAATATTCCACACTATTGACGGGCTAAAACCGTGTTTAGTGGTTTCTATGGTGTCTCTAAAGCTCTCGGCGTCTTCGTAAAAACCAACCAGTCTAATTGCAACGTCATCGTTAAGCGCCGTGGTGTAATCAAAATCGGCGCGGTAAGTATCAAAACTCCCTACCGAGAGCTTAATTTCACCTTGCGTATCAAACGTTGGGCGTTTAGTAACTAAGTTTACTGTACCACCTGGCTCACCACGGCCAAATAAAGCCGCACGCGGGCCTTTTAAAACCTCAACCGACTCAATACCCGACAAATCACGCGAGCCACCAAAACCGCGCCCAGCATTAAAACCATTTACTAAGTAGTTACTCGGTAGGTTTTCATCGCCTACAAAGCCACGTACCGAAAAACTATTCCAAAGCCCACCAAAGTTGTTTTGGCGTGCAACAGAGGCCGATAAATCAAGCGCTTGGTTAAGGCTTACTGCACCTGCATTTTCAAGGGCTTCTAAATCAATTTTAAGCTCTGATTGTGGAGTTTCTAGTTGGCTAAAGTTACCTTGGTAAGCTTGGCGCGTAGCAACTACAGACAGCCTTTCAATGCTTGTGTTAGCACTGTGTGTTTGCTGTTTTTGCTCAGCAGCCAAAGCCTGGCTGCTAAATAAGCTTACTAGGCACGCACTTAAATAGGTGAGCTTAAGCCCTGTTGTGTTGGTTTTCATTGTGAACCTTGTTAGTAATATAAGTATTTTATAATTATGGTGTTGTTACTAGGTGCGCTAAACAACGGCGTTTAGCGCACCTAGTAAGGATTACTTTGCTATAGCCTCAAAGCGAGGCATGTTATTGAGAACTGATTTAGGCGGGTTACCCTTATAAAATAACCAAGGGTAATAAAACTCACGTAATTGCTGATGATAATCACGAATTTGCTGCTCGTATGCATACGCCGCTACTGAGTCGGTTTGGGCGGCTCGCGTTAAGCTGCGCTGCAATAACAGTGGTGGCGAAAACCACGACACAACGCCTGCTAAGTCATATTTTTTAGCGGCTGCGTCTCGGTATGATTTTGAAAGCGACGCTGCTTTTAAATCGCCCATTTGCTGAAATCCGTAATACCATTTCCACTCAAACTCACTGCTCATAGTAATGTATGGCGCAAGTGCTGGGTACTCTTTAATAAAAGGCTGCATAGTGGCAGATTTTGGTAAATCCCAGGCATCATTTACCGCTTCACGCTGAGTAAGCATAATGTCGCCACCCTTAGGCGAATGTACCGACTTGTTTATAGCAAGGTCGCCTAAAATAGGAATAATAAAAGCAAATAATACCCATAAACCAATTAGGCCAGAGGCAACGCGCGGCGCACTAGTCGCGTTTTTGCCCCACCACACACTCAGCGCAGTCCAAAATGCAAGGTATGCAATACAAAGTATCGATACATACGCAATTTCAAACGCGCTTGCCCCAGCTATAAATGCACCTATAAAAAATGGCAGCATTAAACACACTATTACTGCTAAAAACCTTACCGTTATACGTGCGCCCCACAAAGCAAAGTACGATTTAGCCGTAGTAACCAGTAAGTCGTGCCTGCCGCTAGTGCGCTCATTTGCAAATAAGTCATGAAACAGCAAAATAATAACCAGTGGTGCTAATGCGCTAATTACAAATACAAAATCAATTTTACCGGCTTGTGCCAGCTCGGCATTTTGCGCATCGCTTTCGTAAATTTGCCCTTCTATGGCCAATAAATTAATACGGTGTTTCCACGGGAATATATCGCGTTCCCCTAATGCTGCAAAAGCAAGGTTAGATGGCTGAGAATACGTTAAATGAAAACTGTAATAAGCCAACATGCCCGGATCGTCTTGCTTTTTTTGCACTTTAGCGCGATCGCTTTGATCTGCCTCTTTTAAACGCTCTATTGTTTGCTGCTGCGCGCTTACTTCGCTAAGCCCGCTATATATTGCAAAGCCCGATAAAACAAAGCTACATAACAGCAATACCACAAGGTACTTTTGACGCAGTAAAAAGCCCCATTCTCGTGTAAGTTGTGTAATTAAATAACTCATATCAAACGTTTTCCTACCAATTTAATACCGCCTACAAGTACTACAATCCACAGTATTAACTGTAAAAAAGCAGGTACACTTCTTTGCGCGCGAACATCTGCGCTATCTACATCAAAGGTAAAGTTTTGCAGTATTTGCCAGTTCTCTGATCCTACGCGTGCTTTTTTAGTGGCCTCGGTATTGGCGTTACGGTTCATATCAACTTGGTAATCAAGCTTTTCAATGTGTACTTTGTTAAGCCCTTGCACAAAATCAAAGCGCAGCTGTTCGGTTTCGCGTAAAAAGCGATGATGGGTTTCTATGCTTGTGCCAACTACAATCATCGACAGCGAGCGAATAGCCACCATAGGCGATACCCAACCAAAGTAACGCGATACCTGCGTTTGTTTAAGCTCACTTTGCATGCGCTGCTCGGCAAACTGGTTTAATACCTTAGTTTGTTTGGCCTCTGATTCACTGGCCACTAACCCTCTAAAGTTTACTGGCAGCTCATCAATGCTGTTTACGTTGTATTTTTTAAGCAGAGATTGTTTAAATTGCTTAAAGGCGGGGTCGTTGGTGTTATGGCCATCACCTAGTTTTCTAAGTTCAGCTTTTACTGCAAAGTCGGTTTCTATTTTACCGGCCGATGGCACAGCCGTAGAGGCACTGGTACTTGCTACGCGCGGCATAACAATGCACAGTAAAATCCACACAAACGCAAGCGCTGTAAAGCTACCACTATTTTTACTAAACACGCTCGATGCTAATAAAACAACTAACACCCACACGCTTAAATACAATGCATAGCCCACAATAAAACTAACAATGGCTAAAAGGCTCTCACCCGCGCTAAGCGTAAATAACGCCGACACCGCTAATGGCGCAATGATTAACCCAACAACACACAAAAGGGCCAGCCCTTTACCCGCAATAAGCGTGCTGCCCTTGGTGCCTTGCGCCAATAAATACGACAACGTTTGCGATTCGCGCTCACGACTAATAGAGCTGTAACCAATTAAAATAAGCAGTAATGGCGCTAATGTTTGCACAATAAAAGCTGGCGTTAAGCTGCCAAGTTTTGTTAAAGCTGTGCCTTGGCGCTGCTCGGCAAACATTGCACTATTTTGCCTATGCCCTTCTAAAAATATTGAGTTACCTGTGTAGGCATCTATACCTGGGTCGAGTGTGCTCAGAGGGGTTGGTGTTCTAAAAGCGTAATGCCCGTAATGCACCATTCTGTGTGGGTGGCGGTCGGGCTGCTCAGCAAAGCTTTGCTCGGCATTGCTTTGTAATTCATTACGAGTGTGGCTAAGTTCGTGCATTGTAATGGCAGTAACCACCACAGATGAAAGCGTAAGTAATAAACCAATGGCTAAAACGGTCATCGCCAGTTTAGAGCGAAGCCAATAGCGCCACTCATCTTTGGCAACTATCACCATCTTTGAAAAATTATTTTTGCTCATTACGCGCCTCTTTGTGCAAACGCTGCGTGCACTTGCTCGGTATCAATTCGGCCGTTTTCTGGCGCGTCAAATTCGCCCACCAGCTCGCCAGCTCTTAATAAACCAATTCGGTTTGCAACTTGGCATGCGCCGTATACATCGTGCGTTACCATTAAAATAGTAGCGCCGGTTAATGCCAGCTCACGCACTAACTGGTTAAACTCATCAATAGCAACAGGGTCAAGGCCCGATGTTGGCTCATCGAGTAAAAATATGGGTGCTTGGCGTAAAATAGCCAGTGCAATCGCAGTTTTTTGCCTCATGCCTTTAGAATACGTTTGCATAGGACGCTCCCATGCAGCTTGCTGTAGCGCTACACGGTTAAACGCAGCATTAATTTGCTCATCGGTTTTTTTAATATCAGCAAGCGATAAAAAATACGCCACGTTTTCGCGGGCAGTTAAATGCGGATATAACGTGGCCGACTCTGGCAAATATGCTGTTTTGCCGCGTACAAAATCAAGTGCCTGTGTTACCTCTTTGCCCGCTACTTTTACAGAGCCTTGAGTGGGTTTATTAAACCCAAGCAAAGTTTTTAACGTGGTTGATTTACCCGCCCCGTTACCGCCAAGTAACGCGTAAATTTCGCCTGAGCCTACGCTAAAGTTTAAGTTTTTTAAAATAGCGTTGTTTTTAATGCTAAAACTTAACGAGTCCACTTCAATAATGGCTTCGCTTTTAACTGTTTGAGTAGCGGCTTGAGTTGTATTTAGGGCTTCATTACGTGTTTGTTCCACACGTGGAGATTCTTTCGGTGATGTTTGATTAACAGCTGTAGGTGTACTCACATTCAAACTCTATTAAGGGAAATTAGAATGCGGTGAATGTTATACTATATCAAACAGATATTGCAACGCTATAACATCCTTATAGTTAACAAATGATGCCAATTTTTTAGTTATGTAAAACAACCCCTTTTTAAATTTAAACCTATTAGCCTTTATTATTAGGTAAACTTAAAAACAATCCTAAATACTGGGTGATTTTTTTTGTTATCAGCCTAATTTATTCAGTAAAAACTGTGTAGTTAAGTTGGGTATCTAAGATATTGTGCTATCTTTTTATTATATTAAATTTAAATAAATATGGGCTAACATGTTGCTTCGAAGCACAATTGTCATCGCTTTACTGACAATTTCTGCGGCTAATAAAACCTATGCAAACGACATTGACGTGCAATTTAGTGGTTTTGCATCCTTAACCCTTAGTTACACTGACGATTCAGATATTGGTTTTGCATCTAGTTATTCAAATGTGAACGAATCTGGTTTTTCAGCAACGCGTGATTCAATTTTAGGTGGTCAGGCTAATATATCACTGGCCAAAAATTGGGACTCTGTAGTTCAACTAGTAATACAAGATCATGCCTATAAAAGCTTTGATAATTTTTTAGAGCTCGCCTTTGTACGTTATCGCCCATCACGTAACTGGGCCATCCGCGCAGGTAGGTTAAACAGCGACCTTTACTTACTATCTGAATACCCTTACGTTGGATACGCTTACTTATGGGTGCGCCCGCCTCATTCGTATTACTCGTTTGCAAATATTGCCGGTAATTTTGATGGTGTTGATGTTGAGTACAGTAAAGTTATTAACGATGGATTTTTACGTTTAAAACTCGCTTACGGTAGTTCTACAGCAAAACTACAAGCCTATAATGACGACTTTTTTATTGATTTTGATAATTTAACAACCCTTAGTGCAACATACTCTTTAGATGCATGGACAATGCGTTTTTCGTTATCAAGGTCAAATTTTGGCGATTACAAACTGACTGCGTTGGACGAATTTATAACCGCACTCGATTTAGTACCACAAAGTATATGGCCGCAAGCACAAAGTATATCTAACAAATTTAACACCAAAGGCAACAGCATTGAATACGCAGCTTTTGGCACTACTTACGATAATAATAATTGGCTTATTCAGTCTGAGTTAGGGGTTTCAGAGTCTGATTGGATAGTCGCGCCATCTGTAATTAGTGGCTACATCAATGTGGGATACAGAGTAGATAATGCAATATTTTACACAGGCTTTACGGCAGCTAAAAACCGCCATGACGTAGTTAAAATAAACAACCCTGTTTTTTTACCAGGCACAGCCGAACAAATTTCAGTACCCATACAGCAACTTGCAACTGCAACTCAAGCAGCGACTAAAATTACCAATGTTCACCAGCACTCGGTTAACGTAGGCGTAAAATGGCATTTTTCGGATGGTTTAGTATTTAAAGCGCAGTTAGACCGCTTTGATATAAAACCTCAAGGTGCAGGCCTTTGGAGCCTTAGTGATCCGTCAGACGCAAATAAAAGCAATAAAGTACATATACTTAGTTTAAATGCTAGTATGGTGTTTTAGTTATGATAAGCACACGTAACCTAACCCTTAATGTAATGCTCCCCTTATGCCTGCTTTTTGTGAGCTCTTATGCAAAATCGACAGAGTTTGTTGTAGTAGTAAATAAAAGCAACACTATTAACGCATTATCAAAACGGGAAATTATAGATATTTACATGGGTAGATATTTAACTTTTCCAGATGGTGAAACCTCAAAGCCACTTGATTTGCCGGCTAAATCAACACTTAAAAACGACTTTTACTTAAAACTGGTCAATAAAGACGAGCAAAAAATAAATGCGTATTGGGCAAGGTTGTTGTTTTCTGGCCGTGCAAAGCCCCCTACACCGTCAACATCCGTTGAAGATGCAATAAATAAAATTGCAGCATCGCAATTTGCTATTGGTTACATTCCGCTATCGCAAGTGACAGATGCAGTAAAAGTGGTATACACATTTGATTAAAATTATTAGCCAAAAACTCTACATACGCGTTGCTATAGCAATTGCGTTAGTCGCTATTGTTGTGACTTTAGTCTCGTCAATGCTGTCTTATTATTCAGGCTTTAAAGAAAAGAAAAACACTAACTACTTACTCGTCCAACAGTTAGCCCAAACAATGGGAAAAACAGCCGCCATAGCTGCTTATTTAAACGATAAAGAGTTAAGCCAAGAAATAATTAATGGCTTGCTAAGTAACGATTTAGTGCAAGGCGCAAGCCTAGAATCAGAAGCAAACGTAAAAGGCGAAATGGAGTTGTTTATTGCAAATGGCACTATTAACAAACAAAAAGAAGCAGTGTTAGTTAAGCTAGTTCATCCTTTTTTAGATGACAACTTTATAGGTGTTTTATCAATATACCCCGACGATAATTTTATACAGCAACAAGCACAGGCTGCACTTAAAAAAGAATTTATTTTAATGCTAATACAATCTATCGTTATCGCATTTTTTGTATCGCTTGTAGTACAGCGTTGGCTTACTCAACCTATTCAAAACCTTACCGACAGTTTTGCTAAAATTAACCCTAGCGAGCCAGAAACCCTTAATATGCTGACCTTTAAGCAAGGCAAACGAGACGAAATAAGCCGTTTAACACACGGTATAAATGCTCTAATGCACGAATTGCATTTAACTATTAGTAATGAGCAAACACTTCGTAAAAAAACCCAAGAACTAGAAGCTAAATTTAGACTTATTTTTGAGCAAGCAAGCGCTGGTATTTGTTTACTCGATAGCAAAAATAATATCACCACCTTTAACCCCGCGTTTAAACATTACTTTACCGTACCCGGTGAAAAAGAGTTATCAACCCTGCACTTCCCTGAATTATTAAACAACGTTGATGAATTACACAGCCTACTGGAAGAAATTCGCTTTGCTCATAACCCACCACAAACTACGTTAGATGTAGAGTGTAAAGTTGGTTATAAAACGCTCTGGTTTCACTGCTTATTTGTAAGATTAACAGACCAAAGAAATACCAACCGAGGCCCACAACAAGAGCAACTAGTAGAAGTAATTTTACACGATGTAACCGAGCGCGCAGAGCGCGAACTTAAAACCCGCTTTGAAGCCGACCACGACCCGCTCACCGGCCTATTAAACCGCCGCGCCGGTGAAAAACGCCTTCAAAAAACGCTACGCGAATGCATAAAACATAATAAGCACTTAGTTCTTATGATGATCGATTTAGATAAATTTAAACCCATTAACGACACCTACGGCCACGAAGCCGGAGACAAAGTACTTATAGAGACAGCGCACCGATTTAAAACACTATTTCACGAACAAAACGATATGTGTATTCGCCTAGGCGGTGACGAATTTATTGTTGCAAGGCAGGTAAATACATTCAACAAAGCTGCAACCCTGGAGCAAGCAACTACCTTACTAAAGGAGCTACAACAGCAGGTTAGTATTTCAAATACTAAAACATGCGCAGTAGGTGCAAGCATAGGTATTGCAGTAGCGCCTACTGATGGCACTGAGCTACACGAATTAATGCACAACGGTGATAAAACCCTTTATCACGTAAAAGAAACAGGCCGAGGAAAAGTCGCCTTTTACGACGATATAAAAAATTAGATAGCGAATGCTATAGCGTTTTTATGGCTTTCAAATAGTCTTTATTATAAAAATACGTCGCTAAACCAGATTTACATCCAAACCTTTAAAGTAAATTGAACAATTAAGTTTTTGATTGCTAAAATGCCAACCTATTTTTCTATCAAGAGATACAATGGCAAATTTCAATACTCATCTTAATACTGCAGTCATCATCACAGGTTTAGGCTCGGCCACTTTATTAACTGCAGGCCATATTGATTTAAACGGCGCACTTTGGTTATGGTTTTTAGGCTCAATTGGCGGCTTATTACCCGACATAGACTCAGATAACTCAACCTCGCTCAATACTATTTTTAACTTATTCGCACTAAGCGCTGTATTACTGGTGCTGCATTACATAACCACCGAGCTAATAATCGAAATTAGTTTTATAGAGCTAATCGTAGTGCCGTTATTGGTGTACGGGTTTATGAAATACATTATTAGGCCTATTTTTGAATGGATCACCGTGCACAGAGGCAGCTGTCACTCATTATTATTTTTAGTGCTATGCGCGCTGTTAACAACGCAAGTAACGTGGCAATTAAACGAGCAAACAACCACACAAGCAGCCACCTTTGCCTGGTTAACAGGTGGGTTTATTTTACTCGGCGGGCTAATTCATTTATTCCTCGATGAAATTTACAGTGTAGATTTAAGCAATGTCACCATTAAACGCTCCTTTGGCACCGCGTTAAAAATAGCCGACTTCGACAATAAATTAATTACCTTGGCATCAATAATTGCCATTGCAGGTTTAATCTATGTAGCCCCGCCTACAGAACAAACTATTATCGCATTAAGTGATTGGTCGCATTTTAGGCTTTTATCTTAATAAATAACATTTATAGGCTTAGTCACACAAAATACCCATAAACATTGTTTGTGGGTATAAATGCTTTATTAAGCGATTGTTTTAATTACCTCTCTAGTAAACAGACGCCTTAGTTAGTCGAAGTCACTCCAACATTTAATTTAAAAGACGATTCACAAAGAGGATAAGAGGCACTGAATTTTTAAAGGCTTAACAGCTTAACTCAATGCGGCTTTGCCAATCTAAGTTTCATTAAAAGCGCAAGTTTTAGCCTATTTGATATTAATTATTATTTTTATTGGTTTTACTGAAATAATTACTCCGCTTTACCTGTCTTATAGCAGCAATACTTCCATCTGTTTGATGTATGCAAAGTGACTGCAACTTTTAAAGCGTCAAATATAAAATTATAAGAGGACCATAATGGAATTTACACATAAACGCACCACCCTAATTACAGCATCGTTATTGTTAGCGTTGGCGATAACCCAGGCTATTTTTACTGCCCTTTACAGTGCTGAAATTAGCTTTTCAAGACAATATGCATGGGGACTAGAAGCCGTGCTGTTTACTGTGCTTGTGGCCTTTGCAAGTACCACTATGGTGCAAGCTAAAAACGCTCAACTAGGTTGGTCGGCTATCACATTTAGCGCAATATTAAACATAGTACAGGTAAGCATTGGCCTTACGTTGTTTTCTACATTTGGTAAAGTAGCGGGCGCAGTAGAAGGCGCACAACCTTTAATTGGTGGCGTGGTGTCTTTATCATTCATGATTTACTACGCAGCTAAATTATTATTAGGATTAGCAGCTGTTGTTTTTGGCCTGTCTTACTTAGCTAAAGGTGGCAAAGCCATTGGCGGCCTTTCAGCCCTAGCAGGCGCGGTTGCAATGCTTGCAAATGCTATTTTAATTATTGCTGGGCGTGATGGGTTCTTACCATCAGGCGTTGCTGGTGCATCAGGTATGATTGCAACATTACTTTTAGCAATCTGTTTATTTAGCCTTAACCGTAAAGCAGACTAAGGTTTAATACCTTACAAGTAATGTGCTTATTTGAATAAGTTATAAACATCGGCGTGTATTAGATTGCTAATTCGCCGATGTTTTATGTTTAGAGTCATAGAAATTAAAGTGCCAGCAACCTTAATTATTTATAGCTAGTTCACAAAGAGGTTATGAGGCGCTGCGCTTTTAGAGGGCGTTGATAGCTTAATACAAAAGGTTTTGCTAATTTAATTTTGGTGTATGAAGTCAAGATTTGAACCTATTCGCCCTAAATACAAAAAGGCAAAAGAAAGACCTGACCCCATATTTTCGTCATACACTACTGTAATGAAAGCGCAGCCGCAACGAAAAGCCCATCGCCGCGACTGCGATTATTACGTTCTAATTACTTGATTTTCATAGCATATCTATTTTTAACTACTCTACCGATGTAGCTATTTAAGCCTTGCCCAGCTATTGCTAGCCTATGCATTTCGTTGATGGTGGCTGCACCTGTACTTTGATTCGTGTATAGATAGACTGAGCCATCTCCGAACTGAACAGTGATTTCACCTGCTCCAATTTCGTATGAAGCCACATTAGTGTTACCACCCAGGTTTTTATATCCCTCCATCTTCCTTCCCCTTTAGTTGATAATAGATCGGTTGGAGCTAAAGCCCCTTAACGCCGTGCCCTGCTATAATTTAGGAACGCTAGCGAGTAAATTTCCCGCGGCAGCGCCTTGTTATAACTTTACTTTGCAAACCGTGAATATAATCGGCCGAAATTCTCAGGAGCCACCTCATCAACATTACTACCGTGTCGTACGTAATATTTACCATCGTATATTGAAGGCTGATCGTCGGACTCAATTTTTAAAATTATGACGTCTTTTTCAAAATATCTAACTGTTGTTATATTCCTCGCTAGATTATCTTTATCTCTATCACTTATAGGTTGATTCTTAATAAGTTGCACAAGCTTAGTAAAGTATTTATCAATATTCGAGTGGTGTTTATTAGCTTCAGCATCAACCCCAGTAATATAAAAAGAAGAGTATGATACGTACTCATTGCTATAAATTGATTTATAGCGATCAGCTGTACTTTTATTATCAGCCACACCTAATAGACAATATCCTGATGAACCTGGAAAGGTATTAGCCATAGAGGTTAATGTCTTTATTATTTTTGAAAAAGTATCTAAATCTAATTTACTTGAATCTTCTGTTAATGCATGAAGCCCTACCTTAAAATCATATAGCGCTTGCTCAGTTGAAGATTGCATTAGAATATTTTCAAATCTAGTTACCCATTGATTTCTTGCTGGGTCGTTTTCCTGCGCTTCACTAAAGCAACCTCTAATAACTCCATACAAAGCATCTGACTGTGTTTGTTTTTCTTTAGCAGACCAGTTTCCCCCGCCTGATGCTAGTGAAATTGTTTTATCACCAGCTTTATTTAAATGACCTATCAAGCTAGCTTTATCAGTAACTTCCATGTTTTCTTCAATTAATAGCTTATAGAAAGCGTAAAATACAATCTGAAAATATCTAGATATTTTTGCTTGCTGACTATCAAATAACAAAGAGTTAAATGTCTTGCCCGACTGTTCAACAATATCAATAATTTTGTCAAAAACATGCTGAATATTTGCAATAACGGCTTCTTCATTTACTTTTTGAATTTGTAGCTCTACGGTTTCAGAAAGAGATGATTCCTCACTATTTAACAAAGAAAAACCATATAATTGATTTAATATATCTGAACTTGAACGAAGCCCTTTTTCCATTGAAACCCAAGCTACAATGTCAGCTATCACCTCTTCATCTTGAGATTGCCTTAAAGCTTCTTTGGTTATTATATTATTTTTAATCCAAAATATATCCTCAACAGATATTCCATAATCCAAATTTCTATTGGTTATACTAATATTTTTCATGGCATTTAAATCTAGAATGTCGGATGCACTTGAGTCACCTCGAATATTGCTTGCTAGCTTCCTAACTATGGATGCAAATTTGCTAATAGCACCTGCTTGCCTTAGCTCTTGTTTAGAAAGGTGTCTACCACCAGAATTTAAACGTCTAAATACTTCATCAATATGACTATCACCAGACTCTTGAAATACTGATAATGGGATTTGGTATCTAACAATTTCTGCACATATTTCACGATTAAGAGGTGTTCCTTTTTGAGTAACTTTATTGCTATCCATCAGGAATTTAGTATCAGCCATTGTATCTAGGTTAAAGTATTGGCCATTCAAATCAAACTCTTGATCAATAAAAGACATGATTGCATTCATTCGTTGCATTCCATCAATTATCTCAAGCTTCCTTCCCTTTTCAGTAGAGACTTCTGCAAGCAATATCAACGGTACAGGATACCCACTAACGATAGAGTCAATAAAAGACCTTTTTTCCTCAACCGTCCAGACTAGCTTTTGTAGTGGTCAACTAATTTTGGCCACAGTTTTAGAATCTTGGTATCTAACCTCAGATTCATTTGGCGCTAAACCA
>NZ_JALNTN010000018.1:0-93682 GCF_023161905.1 Pseudoalteromonas sp. 2CM41L | reverse complement strand
AAACAGCGCCGATGATAGTGTAGCATTTGCTATGTGAAAGTAGGACATTGCCAGGCTCCAAATAAGAGAAACCCGTTACAGCGATGTGACGGGTTTTTTGTTGTCTGGGATTTAATAAATAGCCAAGTACTCATGCTGCAATTAATACTCACATCTAAACTTATCACGTAGGTCGGGCGAGCGTAGCGACTCCCGACGCAATGATAATGTCGCATTTGCTATGTGACTCTCTACCGCTGTAGGCACCACGACATCGCCAGGCTTCAAATACAAGAAAGCCCGACTCGAAAGAGCCGGGCTTTTTTACGTCTGCAGAAAAGTGAAAATACATTCCAGAGATTATTCGCACAGTCTCTACCACCACCGTAGCGTGGGTTGAGTATCACGAAACCCGCGGATGAAACACACACCACAGAACTCAAAATAGATCACATAATTAAGCGAATTGGTATTACAGTACAAGCAAGTCTCTTAACTTAACTAATCTATTAAGATGTATAAAAATAATAGCTTATAGTTCAGACTATTTTGATCCACACTCTTTAACTTTGACTATAGTTATACCTCATAATAATTATTCTGCAGAATTATAAAATGTCGTTACTTTTTAATATTCAGCGCTTTTTATCTAGGTTGCTGAGTGTATATGCGAAATAAAATATTTAAGATATTCGTTTTAATCGTCAGCCTACACCATTTACCAGCTAAATCGGGTGAGTTTGATTTTTCAGGCTACGCGCGTGTTATTGGTGGTTATTTAGATGAAAAAGATGTCGAATATAGAGGCTACGACGACAGTCTTAACTTTTCACCATCAAGTTTAATAGGTCTTCAAGCTGAGTATCAGTTTAATACAAACTGGTCAGTGACAGCACAAGGGTTATTTAGATCTGATGGCACAACGGTATCTGGTGAGAGTGGACTTGAATGGCTGTATTTAACTTATACGCCCACAACAAACCTACAGATAAAAATCGGTAAGCTGCGAACCCCATTTTTTACAATGAGCGACTTCTCTGATGTAGGGTTTGCATACCCATGGATCAATCCGCCACAACAAGTATACGACACGTACTTATTTAAAACATTTAATGGTATTGATGCTATTTACAAATTTGGCTCAGATGACTTTGATATCAGTATTGAAGGGTACTATGGCGAAGAGTCGGGGAGTATTGGCATAGGCCCTTTTAAAACAGGTTTTGAGGTGGATAATTTAGTGGGTGTGATAGGGAAGTTGAATATTGAAAATATAGAATTTAGGGCTTCAAGGTATAACGGTAACATAGCGTTAGATCTTAAATCGATTAACCAACTACAAGATATTTTAGAGAATTTTAATTTTAGCCAAAGTGCAGCATCGCTGACAACGCAGGGCAGTGCACATGCAGATCAGTTTGGTGTTATTTATGATAATTTAGATTATTTTTTTAGAGGTGAGTGGGTAAAGATTAAAACACAGTTAGATATAATTCCGATTATACAAAGCTATTACTTAACCGTAGGCTATAACGATGCACCTTTTACTTATCATTTAACCTTTGCAGACAGCGATGTAGAAATTAATGCCAATCAGAATGAAATCCCTACTGGTGCTAATGTAGAGCTTGATCAGCTGGCACAGGCTTATAACAGCGTGTTTGCAGAGTCGGCGCCCGACTCACTAAAAACATGGACACTCGGTATACGATGGGATGTGCTACCTAATCTGGCATTAAAGGCGGAAGTATCTGCTTTAGAGGGCGATGAGGTTAGTAATTCTTTTTTTGTTATCCCTGAGGATGTTAGCTTTAATAGAAAAACGAATCTTTACCTTATTGGCTTAGATTGGGTATTTTGATGATGTACTCTAAGTTAACTTACGTGATTAGACATATAATACTGCTGTGTATTTTTACTTGGTCATTATTGTTTATTAGCGTACAAGCCTACGCGGATAATAGCCACACAAGTAAAGTGATCATTGTTGTTAATACAGCCAATAAAAACTTAGCTTTGAGTAAGCAGCAAATTCGCCATATTTATATGGGCGGCGCGATGAGTCGTCAATTTAAAGCAGTAAACTTACCCGCCGGAAACCCGTTACGAATCGACTTTAATACGAAATTGGTTGGCTTAACCGAATCGAGAATTCAGGCTTATTGGGCTCAAATGAGATTTACAGGGCGTAGCAAGCCACCCGTAGAATTTAGCTCGACTAAAGAAATTATTGCGTATTTATTGAAAGAAGAAAATGCAGTTGCTTATTTACCTGCTGATACAAAAATTCCGGACGAGCTAACTGTTGTAACGCTAACGCCTTAATTTATGGTTAACTAGTAGCGCTGACTTATTTTAAAATTAGCGCTTTAAATGCCTCTTTTGCTTGGGCTTTAGCTGCTGGAATGTGTGATATGCCTACAGGCTTTGCAAAATAATACCCTTGCATTTCATCACTGCCATTTTTAATTAGGTAGTTAGCCTGGCTGGCTGTTTCTATACCCTCACTACATACTTTTAAACCTAAGCGTTTACTTAAATCGAGTATGGCCTTTAATACCGCCGCATCCTTTTCTGAGCTGTCAAATTGATTAACGAACATACGGTCAATTTTGATGGTATCAATATCTATTTTTGTAAGGTAGCTTAGCGATGAATAACCCGTTCCAAAATCATCAAGGGCTATAGACCCGCCCATTTGTTTTATTTGGTTAAAGAATTCATTGGAGTTTTCAAAATTATCGAGATAGCTTGATTCGGTTATTTCAAACTGGATATTTGCAATGTCGACGTTGTATTTAACCAGTTTATTTTTTACAACATCAATAAAGTGATTATCTTTAAGATCATGGCTTGATAGGTTTAAAGAAACGAGTACATGGTTACCTATAGTTTGCTTTAGTGTGGGTAAATCTTGAAATACCCTGGAGACAACCCACTGCGTGATTGCTTTTATTTTACCTGCTTGCTCTGCAATGGGTATAAATTCGCCTGGTGAAATAAAGCCAAGCTCTTCACTTTGCCACCTAATAAGGGCTTCAAGGCCATTAGCCTCACCATTGGCAGCTATTTTTAACTGATACACAACTTCAAACTCATTTTGCGCAATTGCATGACTAATTAAATTAGCCACTTGAGCCATTCGCTTGCTGTTTTCTAACATTTTTCTATGGAAAACGGTGTACGACCCTTTACCTTTTTCTTTTGAGGCATACATTGCGATGTCTGCATTACTAATCAATGTATTAATTTCAAACTCGGCCTCTTTAGCGTGGGCAATACCAATACTTACCCCAGTAGGTATATCCCACTGGTTAATAGTAAAAGGCGTTTGCATTGAGCTGATAATTTGCTCCGCAATATTAATAACGTCGGTGTAATTATTTATATTACGCAGCATTATTAAAAACTCATCACCCCCTAAGCGTGCAATAACATCGTTTTCGCGTAAGTGCTTTTTAATATTACTAGCGACCGCCTTTAAAAGTAGGTCACCCGTTTCATGGCCAAGTGTATCGTTAACACCTTTAAAGCTATCTACGTCAAAAAACATAATTGCTATATCTTGATGATTACTTTTACAGCGTGTTAATTCTTCTTTTAGTAAGCCCATAATAAACATGCGATTAGGTAAGCCAGTTAATATATCGAAGTTAGCTAAGTGCTCCATTGATTGCTTTTGCTTTAGTAGTTGTGCGGTGTTTTTTTGATTAGTGAGCACTTGGGCATTAATAGTGTTAAGTAAGTTATTAATATCTTTGCCAAGTTGCGATACTTCGTCGTTGCCTGAGCCCTGGTATTGGAGTTGATAGTTAGTTGTTTTTTCTACTTTTTGTGTAAATTTAGAAAGTTTTAATAGCGGGCTTAATAAATGTTGGTATATCCAAAAAGAGATGATGATGGTGATCACGATACTAAAAATAACGATAGGGGCTGCACTATAAAATAAGCTCGCTTTGCTTTCATTGAGGGGCTTATTAAAATCCTGAACAATTAATAAGTAGCCTACAGGGAACTGCTCCTCACCAATTGTTTTTAAGGCAACTAAGCCTTGATTAGTAACACTGACGGTACGGGGCAAACTTTGTGGTTTGATGCCCTTTAGCTGTGGAGAAAAATCCTCGAACTTTAAGTAATTAGGGTGCACGTAGGACTGTATTAGCTGCCAATTACTATCAAATACATTTACAAACTTTATGTGCTCGTACCTATCTAACCCCAAAAGCTCAGTTGTAATAGAAAATAAATCTATCTCTTGCGACATAACACGTAACAAATTATCTGAAATATTTGATGACATAGCATCGAGGTTTTCTTCAACTGATTGGCGGTATAAATCCTCGTGCTCATTAATAGCTAAATAAAAAACAAAGCTAGCGCTTAGTACAATTAAACAAGTCGTAATAATAATAAATTTGTTACGAATACTATGAAACATTTAGCCAAATCCCTTCTTACTGTCATGCTCTTTCACTAAAAGAGTTATTACTTATTGTTGTTATTTATTAATAGAAGGCTTACGCGTAGCGCTGATGTTACTTACTAAATTTGTAAGTAAAAGAATGTGTTTAAATTCATAGAGTAACTATAGCTGGTTATTTTATTTTAGGCAGACTTACTTTGTTGCAATTTCATTCTTGGCTTAATAAGTGACCTGTGTAAGACTAATGCGGTTATTTATTAAATCAGGTGACATGAATGTCGAATATAAAAGCTTGGAAACTTATGAGCCTGTTTTGTTTGTTTGCAGTGCTTATGGGTTGTCAATCTAAAGAAGAGCAACTACAACAAACAATTCAAGAGTCTATTAAAAAGGCAGATGTTGAGCTTGCACAGCTTGGTACCGCGCTTGATAATGGGACTATACGTAATGCTGTATTGCTTAAAGAATATGGCAAACTCCTTAAACAGCAACAGCCAGAACTGAGTCAGGTTGTTGATGTAATTACCCTTGATGCTACAAGGCAGGGTGCCCTTTACAGTGGTTTAACACAACGACTTAAAGATATTAAAGGCACTTATTTAATCCCTCCTTACGAAGATACGCTACACAGTATTGATTTACTACGTGAGGCGGCTAAGCCTACGCTGTTTTCTGATGCGTTAACGGACCCGATTAATATGCTAGCCGATATGTCTAAGGGCAGCCTTGCGCGCGTTGGTGCTATTAGTAAAGAGGCAGAGGGCGCAGGCGAAGGTAACCAATTGGTGGGCAACCCTAATTACGGTAACTGGCAAACTAATAGTAATGGTATTAGCTTTTGGCAGTGGTATGGCATGTACCGTATTTTAGGCGATGTATTTGACCGTGTTGAATACGGACGTTGGAGCAGCCGCCGTAAATATAGCTATTACAACGATTACGGCCGCTATCGTTACTCAAGCCCTAAACAAATTAAAACGCAAAGTGCTTTAGAAACGCGTACGCGTCAATCGTACCAACGCCAAGGCAAACAGTTTACTAGCCCTTATGCGAGCAAAAAAACGGGTGCCTCGGGTTTAAGCCGCAGTAGTTATACACCGCCTAAAAGCCGCAGTAGTTACTCGCGTTCGAGTAGTTATAGCAACAGCTCTGGATCGGTACGCAATAGCGGTAGCAGAACCTCTCGTGGCGTGAGCCGTGGTAAGTAAAGAATAAGTTGGAGTTAGAAATATGTACGAATTTAATGGAATAACTACGTGGTCGCTACAAGCTTTGGCGATTGATTTTGCAATTATCGTGTTGTTATTTGTAAGCCTGAAATACATTAAAGGCTGGGTTTCAAACCTTCATGCAAATGACGAAATAACAGAACGCGATAACTTTGCTTTTGGTATTAGCTTTGCGGCAGGCTTAGTTGCACTTGCCATTGTATTAACGGGTGTGAGTAGTGGCGCCTTTGCTGCGTCGTTACAACAAGAAGCCCTGCAAATGCTAGGCTATGGTGTATTAGCCATTGTACTGATTAAATTAGGCCACTTTTTTCAAGATAAGGTCGCGCTTCGCAAAGTCAGCCTGCACGACGAAATTGTAAAAGGTAATGTAACAGCCTCTATTATCGACTTTGGTCATGTAGTGAGTGTGGCGATTGTGATTCGCTCTGCACTTTTATGGGTAGCAACAGAGGGTTGGCACGGGCTGCCTATCGTTATTGCTGCCTTTATTATTGGCAGTGTTGCACTACTGCTTGTAAGCCAATACCGCGTACAATTATTTAAGCGTACCAATAAAAGCGGTGATTGTTTACAACAAGCCATTATTGATGGCAATTTAGCTGTAGGTATACGCTACGCAGGCTTTTTAGTCGGAAGTGCCTTAGCTATTACAGCGGCATCAGGTATTGCGCCGTATGCGGCCGATAACATTAATGCTAGCCTGCTTTATTGGGCTATTAGCGCGATTGTAAGTTTAGTGGCATTCATCATTTTGCATTTAATCACCATCAAAATAATTTTATCAGGTTGTGATATTTCAGATGAAGTTAACCGTCAGAAAAATGTAGGTGTAGGTGCTATTTCTGCTGCAGTGTCGTTTGCTGTCGGTATTACTATGGCAACCTTACTAGGCGCATAATCAGTGTCATCAACTACAACTAGCCCAAGTAAATCACGTTTACTTGGGCACGATATTTTACTAATAACTGTTATGGCCGTACTCGCTGGGTGCGGCCTTATTTATGAATACTTACTTTCGCATTACGCAGGGCGGGTACTGGGCTCTGTAGAGAGTGCTATCTATGCCATGATTGGCACAATGATAGTTGCCATGGGCTTAGGCGCATTTTTAGCCCGTTGGTTTAAAGATGCCTTTACCGCCTTTGCTTGGCTTGAAAGTATTATTGCCCTGGTTGGCATGGGCTGTATTTTGGCAATAGCCGGTGTAATTGCTGTAAGTTATTCACTTCCTCATTTGTTTTCTAGTATTTTTAATTTACCGCCAGATGTTGTGCTCAATGGCTATGTATTTCAAAAGCTGCAAGAGTGGTCACGCTTTTTACCTTATGTGTTTGGTTTAGTACTGGGTTTATTTATTGGTATGGAAATACCGCTTATTGCACGTATTCGCCAACATGTGTACGGGCGTTTTTTAGAAAACAATGCAGGCACTATTTATGGTGCCGATTATATTGGCGCGGGTATTGGTGCGGCTATTTGGGTAAGCATTATGCTGGCGATGCCTATAATGCAAGCTGCAGCGTGGACAGCTCTTTTTAATATACTGGCAGGGCTCGCCTTTTTATGGCGCTACCATGCTCATGTGCGCTTTGCTAAGGCACTTCTGATCTGCCATATAGTGTTACTGGCACTGTTTGGGTTTATTTTAGTGATGGGAAGTAGCTGGATGAACAGCTTAAGTAATGTACTTTATAAAGATAAAGTTATTTACTCACAAGCAACTAAATACCAGCATGTAGTATTAACCGAGCGCTTAAGTAAAAACCAGCCAGCGCCTATCACCGACTTGTATTTAAATGGGCGTTTACAGTTCTCGAGTATTGATGAGCAAATATATCACTCAATGCTGGTGTATCCGGCAATGCTCGCATCAAACCGGCACGATAGCGTATTAATTATTGGTGGTGGCGACGGGCTTGCCCTTAGAGATGTTTTAAAGTGGCCAGTGAACGACGTAACGTTAATTGATTTAGATGCACAGCTGCTTAATTTATTTGGCCATAAAGACGGTGATTTTACAGCGCCTGAGTCTATAAGTAAGCGGTTATTAGCGCTAAATAAACAATCGATGTTAGACCCGCGCGCCAATATTATTGTGGGAGATGCGTTTTTAGAGGTTGAAAGGCTTCTTGATCAAGGTAAGCAATTTGACACTATATTAATTGACTTGCCGGACCCTAATCACCCCGATTTAAACAAAATGTACAGCGACTATTTTTATAACCATGTACGTCAATTGTTAGCTCCCGATGGCGCAATGGCTGTGCAGTCTACCTCGCCTTATCATGCCAAAAAAGCATTTTTAAGTATTGCTAAAACGGTAAAAGCGGCGGGTTTTGATTATGTTGAGCAGTACCAGCAAAATATTCCTTCGTTTGGGCAATGGGGGTGGACAATAGCCACTAAAATGGGTCAGCCAGCCAGTGGGCGAATTAAAAATATAAGCACTATGCCGGTGCCATCAAGGTGGGTAAGTAAAGAATATTTATTAGCCAGCTTTGTATTTCCTAACCAGTATTTTGAACAAGTTAAAAGTATTGAGGTCAATAGGTTAGGTTCGGGTCAGCTATATGATTACTACCGTAATGCGTGGCAGATAGAAAGCGAATTGTATAAAAATTAATAAAACATGGTTGACATAATATGTCGACCATGCGAATCTTAACTCAGACATAATATGTCAAACAGCAAAAAGGCAGAGACATGGAATTAAATGAACTTTCAATAAAATTAGCTTCTTTTGAAACAGAAGGCGCTAACTTTGAGTCTTTCTTGATTGCCAACCCTGGTGAGCAAGATGTTTTACAAGTCATAGTTGATGGAAACGATGAGCTTCCAATTTTTGTTACGCAAACACAAGAGCAGTTGTTATGTATTAGCTACTTGTTTGGCGAAGATGAAGTAAAAAGTGAATTACGCAATGAGTTAAACGAAACACTACTACGTTTAAACGTGCCAATTCCACTGAGTGCATTTGCTAAAATCGATAACAAATACGCGATTTTTGGTGCACTGTCGGTAAATTCATCATTAGATGATATTACCCACGAACTAGTGACACTAGCTGACAACGCTATTGACGCACTAGAAGCCGTGACCTTGTATTTAAACGATTAGTAACTAGTTAGTGGAGTTAAGATTATGAGTATATTAAAAAAATTATTTACAGCAGTACGTGGCGGCGCGCGTGAAGCGGGCGAAGCAATTGTAGATGCAAACGGCATTCGTATTTTTGAACAAGAAATAGCAGATGCGCAAAATGCACTTAATCGTGCTAAAAAGAGCCTTACAGAAGTAATGGCTAAAGAAATGCAAACTAAGCGTAAAATTAGCGCAGTTGATGCATCAATTGCTGAGCACGAAGCATATGCAGGCCAAGCACTTGAAAAAGGCAACGAAGCCTTAGCATTAGAAATTGCCGAAAAAATTGGCGACTTTGAAGCTGAAAAAGCGGAAAACGAGCAAGTATTAGCAGGTTTTAGCAACCACATTGTAGCGCTTAAACAACAAGTTAAAGACGCTGAAAAGTCGATTAAAGAAAACCAGCGTCAGCTTACTATGGTTAAAACCACAGAAAGCGTACAGCAAGCTACTATGGCGGTTAACAGCACGCTTAATACTAATAGCTCGTCTATGACATCGGCTCGTCAGTCGCTTGAGCGTATTAAACAGCGCCAGCAAGATCGTAGCGATCAGTTAGGCGCTGCTAAGCAACTTGAGTCAGATACAAATGGCGACGATTTAAAAGCAAAAATGGCTGAAGCCGGTATTGGCGATACAAGCCCAAAAAGTGCTGATATTTTAGCGCGCATTAAAGCCAAGCAAAACGGCTAATAGTTCGTACATTTATAATAAAAGGTAATTAAGCGTGGCTTAGTTACCTTTTTTGCTTAAGGGATGCCTCATTATGTTTAATTTTTTCAAATCTAAAAAAGAGCCAGAACGTCAGCTTAACCATGCAAGTGAGCTTAAAAAAGGTGACATGTTTAGCGTTATCGATTCATTTGCGTATCCGTCGTGGTTAAAAGGGCAAACGCTGCGTGTTATTGATATTCAAACCTATCAATATCAACACAGTAGTGATACTGAGTTTGTGCTTGAGACGAACAGCGGACAGGTGGTATTTTTACAAATTGAGCAAGATGATGGCGAGCAGTGGGCTAATTTTTCAATCAAAATTCAGCGTGACGACGTAGAGCAAATATTTGGGCTAGACGAATTTGCACGTATTTTTGATGAAGAGTCGTTAACCCATATACAGGTGCAAAATACGCCAGAGCAGTTTATGCAGTTTTTAGCTAAAAGCTATCAGCAAAGTGAATCGCCTTATGTGTGCTATTTCCATAACAAAGATTTTCGTGGCCAGTCATTACCGCGCTATGAGCAAGAGGGTGGCGAACCTTGTGAAATGATTTGCTTAGCATCGCCAGACGAAGGGCATGGCTTAAATATTGAAATATGGGATGGCGGTGAGACCGAAGTGTCACTAACACTAACACGCCCAATTACCGATATAGTCGACTTGTTTCCAGGAGATGCGAAGTGAGTGATGCTAAAGATAAGTGGTTACGTCAAGAGCAAGCCGTGCGTGCCACACAAATGGCATTTGATTTAAGCAGCGAAGTACAAAAGTCGATAAAAAAGCAGGCCATTGACCAAGAGCTTACGCCCTCAGATATGATCCGTAAAATTTTAGGCTTAGATGTAAAGTCTAAAAAAACACGTCAGCGCCTATCGTTTAATTTAAACGATGATGAAATAGCCCAACTAGCAACGCGGTTTAATGTCCAAAGTGATGATAAGCGAGCCGTAAAGCAACAAGTAGCAGAGTTATTAATTGCTCATACTAAAAACACTAAGTAGTTAATTTAGATTTATATGAATATTATTTTAATTGCTTACTTAATTATTTTTGCTTTATTTGGCACAGCTGCAAGTTACTTTGTGCGATTTATTTATGCGTACTGGGTAAAAAAAGAAATGCCAATGAAATACATTGTTAAAGCAGGAATTAGTGTGGTGCTGGTGGTGGTTATTTCAGCGTTAATACCTTTTATAGGTTAACGCTGAAATTGGCGTTTGCGCTATTTTATATCAAATGCCTGGCATTGCTGATTAATACACAGGGTTTGTACCTCAAGTACCGGTGAGCAATCGGTTAAACCTTGCGCTTTGTTTTGCGTTTTTTGTTGTTGTGTAATTTTTTGGGCAACTTCTTCGGCGTGCTCTTGAGAGGTATTAAGCGTTGAATACACAACATACTTACTTGGCCCACCACATGCTCGTGCACCTACTTCGAGTACCTTACATTGAAAGCTTGCGGTGCAACTATTATCACTAACAATGTTATTAAGATCGTAGTTCAAGTCAGACAAATTCTGATTTTGCTCAGTACTTGATGATGTGCTTGCACAGCCGCTAAGTAATAGCATAGCGCTGGTGGCAACACTCACAATTGATAATTTAATTGCTGATGGTAAACAACTCATAACCTTGTCCTTAAAATACACTTACCGCTGAACCTTCAAGTTTAACACATTTATTTTCAACACACTGCGTGCTTGGCGAAGTTAAATGCTGGCACGTGCTCATCATTTCATTTTGTGTGTTGTAGGCTTTTTCAAGCGTTGTTATTTGCTTTGCAAGCGAACTGACTTGCCCCTCTTTAGCTGATTTTGTTGAGTAAACAACATAATCACTTGGTCCGCCGCAAGCTTTGCTTCCTACAGGCATAACCTTACATTGTGCAGAGGTATCGCACTGTGTATTGGCAATTAACGTATTAAGCTCGCTTTTTGCGGTTTTAATGTCGTTAAGTGATACTTCTTTTAAAGCGGTTTTTATGGGTTGTGATGCATCAGTAGGGGTTTTGTGCTTGTTTTCACTGCTGGCTTGTTGAGGTACTTCTTTATGCGGTACTTCTTTAAGCTCGTTCACCGAGTTAGTTGGTGCATCTTGCGATGTTGTTTCGAGGCATGCAGTTAAACAAAGTGGTAAAAGTAGGGCTAACAGTGGAGTACGCATAACAAACCTTGATAGTGATGAATTATTCATCACTATCATACACGGTGCATTTTTAACGGCAATAAAAACTATATTATCAAGTAATTAAAGCCGTTTTAGATTTACCTTTATAAACCGCCTTGGGTAAGTTTAGTGGGGTTAAGCAGTGTTTCTAATTCACTGCGTGGAAGGTCGGTTTCTTGCTCTGCGACATCAATAATTGGGCGGGCTTCTTTGTAGGCTTGCTTGGCTATTTTGGCTGCTTTTTCGTAACCGATCACCGGATTAAGCGCTGTCACTAAAATTGGATTTTTGGCCAGTGCTTTATCAATATTGGGCTGGTTTACTTTAAAACTCGCAATGGCTTTATCTGCCAATGCTTGGGCGCTATTAGCAAGTAACTCAATGCTTTGTAAAATATTGTGCGCAATAACAGGTAGCATTACGTTTAGCTCAAAATTACCGGCTTGGCCTGCCACGGTGATGGTTGCATCGTTACCTATAACTTGAGCGCTTACCATGGCTGCCGCTTCTGGGATCACCGGGTTTACTTTACCCGGCATAATCGATGAGCCTGGTTGCAGTGCTTCAAGCTCTATTTCGCCAAGCCCGGCAAGTGGGCCTGAGTTCATCCAGCGTAAGTCATTGGCTATTTTCATTTGCGCTACAGCGAGTACTTTTAACTGACCTGAGAGCGCTACAATGGCATCTTGCGAGCCAATATTGTAAAAAAAGTTACTGCTTGGCTTAAAGCTTATACCCACATTAGCGCTTAAGTTTTTAGCAAACTTTGAGGCAAATTCGCCATCAGCATTAATACCCGTGCCAACAGCTGTCCCGCCTTGGGCAAGCTCACATACTCGCTCTAAGCTATGGCGAATGCCTGAGGCTGCATTATTTACTTGTGATTGCCACGCGCTTAGCGTTTGCTCAAATGTAACGGGCATGGCATCCATTAAATGCGTACGGCCTGTTTTAACTATTTTGCCAACGTCTGCCTTTTTTTGCTCTAAACTCTGCGATAGTTTTTCAAGAGATGGCAGTAATTCATAAACTACGTTAATAGCACTACTTAGTGCAATGGCTGTAGGCACAACATCGTTAGAGCTTTGCCCCATATTTACATCATCGTTGGGGTGAACTGGCTCATTACCAATGCGGGTTGCAAGCGTTGCGATAACTTCATTCGCGTTCATGTTCGAGCTGGTGCCTGAGCCAGTTTGGAAAATATCAACCGGGAAGTGCTCGTAATGCTCGCCATCAATAATTTGTTGGCATGCTTGCTCAATTGCGTTGGCTTTACTTTTACTTAAGTGATTTAGCTCAAAGTTACTTTGTGCTGCAGCTTGTTTAATGTATGCAAGCGCTGTTACAAACTGTTTTGGCATAGTTAAGCCGCTAATAGCAAAGTTGTTAACTGCACGCTGGGTTTGCGCTTGGTATAGCGCATCACTAGGGACCTGTAATTCACCCATGCTGTCGGATTCGGTTCTAAAATTGCTCATAAGTCGCTCCTTAAAAAGGGTTAAATTCGTGACTGAGTACGCGAGCTTCGCGCTCAAGTTTTAAAAATTTTTCAGTATCGTTATGTGCATAGTAAAAGCGTTTTAATGCCAATAAGGGTTTATATAATTGCTCAAGGCACTGCTTACGAATGGCATTGTGTATTAGAGGGTCGCACATTTTATTGATAATTTCATGGTGAGTGCGTAATAAATATAACTCTTGTAGTAAGGGGTTACGCTGTTTTTCAAAGCTTTTAGCAACGTTTAAAGCGGTTTCTATGTAGTGAGCTACCACCATAGGCGCATGTAAGCCCGGGCGTAAGCAGTTACAAGCAAGTTCATGATGATAAGGCTGTAATGCCTGAAAGGGAGACATAAAAAAACCGATTTAAGTTAACGATAATAGTTATCATTACATTTAATCGGTTTCAGTGTAAACAGTTATTATAAAAATTATTTGCAGCGTTTAATTGAGTATCAATTATAGCCAAGAATGAATATTTGGTCTGTTTCATGTTTTTTTAGCGCCTGTTGATTTTGGTTACAGTGAGAAAGTAAGTCGATTACAGTGGCTCTACTATCACAGGTGCTACTTGGTTTTTCGGTGCTTTTTTCTGTCACTGAGACAACAGCGTCTACAGCGGTGTAAGGGGGGGTATGCATAATTTTATCCTCGTATTTAATATTGGTAATACACCCTACTTAGGGTTGATTTAATTAAAGCATAATACATACCATCGTCTTATTTTTATTTTAGTGCCATGAATTAACTCACTTTTATAAATTATCTATAAAACTTTAATTGTTCAGTACCATTTTTTTGCGTTAATGTTGTGCAATAAATTTCAATATTGGTGCAGGTCATGATCAAACCTTTCTCACAAGCGTGTGAAAACAATAAGGGTCCTATTTTAGAAGTGCTTAAAACGGTTTTTAATAAGACAGAATCTGTACTCGAAATAGGCACGGGTACGGGGCAGCATAGTGTGTTTTTTGCTGAGCAATTACCGCATTTACAGTGGTATGCAAGTGATCGCCGTATAAACCATGAGGGCATAAATTTATGGCATAAGGAGGCAAATTTAACTAATTTACACGGCCCTCTTGAGCTTGATTTGAATTATGCATGGCCGGTAAATAACGTAGATGCCATTTACACAGCAAATACGTTTCATATTGTAAGTTGGCAGTTGGTTGAGCAATTTTTTAAAGGGGTTTTAACGCACTTAGCAAGCCAAGGTGTAGTGTGTATTTATGGCCCTTTCAAATACCAAGGGCAGTTTACAAGTGCAAGTAATGAAGAGTTCGATCGCTTTTTAACACAGCGTGATCCATTTAGCGGCATTCGTGATTTTGAGGCCATAGAGCAATTAGCAACACAAGCAGGCCTTACACTCATAAGTGATACAGCTATGCCAGCTAACAATCAGTTATTGGTTTTTAAACGGCAGTAAATCAGCGCACTGCGTTTTATAAATTGTCATATGTTGGCGTTCTCGCTTTAGGTAGTCGTTTATTGCTGCTCTAAAGTCGGGTTCAACAATATGGTGGCTAGAGTAGGTAAAAACAGGCTCAAACCCACGAGGTATTTTATGCTCACCTTGAGCGCCTGAGTGAAAGCAATGTAAGTTATGCTTAATCGCAAATTCAATCCCTTGGTAGTAACACAGCTCAAAATGAAGGGAGTCTATTTCTTCGCTAGCGCCCCAATAGCGGCCATACAAGGTATTTTCACCTTGTAAGCTTAGCGTTGCTGCCACTATTTTGTTGTCTTTTTTGGCAAGCATAACAATTAGCTGATCGCCCATTAGTGCCTGTAATAAAGTAAAAAACTCAATATTTAAATACCCTAAATGCCCAGAACGTTTTAAATAAGTACGCTGATAAAACTCACAAAATAGCTGCATTGTTTCAGGGCTTAGGTGCGAGCCTTGCAGCCATTCAATGGAAATATTTTGCTGCGCTATTTTAGCTCGCTCTTTTTTTAGCGTTTTTCGTTTGCGTGCGGTGAGTGTATTTAAAAAATCGTCAAAGGTTTTAAAGCCTTTATTAAACCATTGAAACTGCACGCCTACGCGCTGCATTATATCGTCAGTACACAGGGCCTGAGCTTGAACCTTTGGGCAAAAGTTAACATGCCAGCCAGACCAACCTTGCTCCACACTCGTTAAATTTAATTGCTTTTTTATGTACTCGTATACGCTTTGTGTATTCGTATGTGCAATGGCAATACGCTGGCCTTCAATGGGGCTAAAGGGCACACCGCTTAGCCATTTAGGGTAATAGGCTAATCCGTGTTGCTCGTAGGCTTCTGCCCATGCCCAATCAAAAACATACTCTCCGTAAGAGTGGCTTTTTAAATACCCAGGTGCGAGTGCGACTAATTTGTCAGCTTCATAAACCGCTAAGTGCTGAGGCTGCCAGCCTGTCTCTTTGTTTACACAGTGGCTTTGCTCTAATGCATATAAAAATGCATGGCGGGTAAAAGGTTCATTACCGAATAATCGAGTCCATTCGTGTACGTCTATTTGGTTAATATCACTAAACCATTGGTGGGTAAAAGTTGCCATTACTGCTTACCTTGGGCTGCTTTATAGTGGGTGGTGGCGTTTTAAACTAAGTTAACACAAGCGCATTTATTTAGCGCATTATTGTATTAGTGCTCTTCAATTTCGGCGTATTGGGCTAAGCACGCGGTTAGCTTAACCAGTTCTAGCGGTTTTGCAAGATGCTGATTAAAACCAACGGCTTGAGCATGGGCTTTATCCTCAGGCATAACATCGGCGGTCAGCGCAATAATGGGCAGCTCTACCTCACTTTTAAATTGCCTAATTAGGGCGGTGGCTCTGTAACCATCCATTATTGGCATTTGGCAGTCCATTAAAATTAAGTCAAAGTGTTGCTCTTTTGCTATATCTACTGCCGCTTCACCATTTTCGACAATATGGGCAACAATACCTAATGAGCCTAGCATGGCTTTAATTACCATTTGGTTTACGGGGTTATCTTCTGCTACTAGCACTTTTAAAGCCGCCAATTTAGTACCCGAGTATACAAGCTCGGCTTGCTCTTGTACTGGGCTGGTGCGAAGCTCAACGTCAAATTTAAACGTAGAGCCAACGTTTGGTTCGCTCTGTAATGTGACGTTACCGCCCATTAATTTACTGAGCTCTTTTACGACTGTTAAGCCCAGGCCTGTGCCACCGTATCGCCTTGATGTTGAGTCGTCGGCTTGGGTAAAGGCACTAAATAGCTTGGACTGCTGGGTAGGCTTTATGCCAATACCCGTATCTGTAACGGTTACGGTAATTTTAACTTTGTCAGTACTGATAAACTCTCCGCTAAAGTCTACCTCTACTTTGCCTTGCTCTGTAAATTTTATTGCGTTGCTGCAAAGGTTTAGCACTACTTGCTCAAAGCGTAAAGGGTCGCCTACATACCAAGTATCTACTGGAAGATGACTGTTAACCTGCCAGCCAATGCCTTTATTGGCTGCACTGGCCTCAAACATTGTGTTAATACGCTTTAAAATTGCATGAAGGTCAAACGCTGTGCTTTCTAGCTTGAGCTTATGTGATTCAATTTTTGAAATATCGAGTATATCGTTAATCAGGTTTAGTAAGCTTTTAGATGAAGAGTTTATTTTGTCTAAGTAACCAATAAGAGTGTGTGCGTTATCTTCTTTGCGCGCTAATGACGAAAAGCCAATAACTGCATTTAATGGTGTGCGTATTTCATGGCTCATATTGGCTAAAAATCGGCTTTTAGCCTGATTAGCTAAGTCAGATTGCTTTTTAGCTTGCGCAAGCGAATGGGTGCGCTCTGCGACTTTTCGGGTAAGGGCAATTTGTTGCTGATTAAAAAGCAGTAAAACAATTAAAATTAAGGCACATACCACCAATTGTAAGGCCATTAAAAACAGTGTTAATTGGTTATTATGGGGGGCAAGGTATTTCTCTTTTAAGGCTAAATGTGTATTCCATGTTTGCCCACCAAAGCTGAGCTTTAGTTTCATAACACGGCTGCCCTGAGCAATATTTAAGCTTTTGCCGTAGTTACTATAAAAAGCGGGCTTATTTACATCTTCATAAAACGCAATAGAAAACATCTCTGATTGTTGCTCGTTAATCGCTTGCTCAATAATATTACGCACTAAAAACACACCTGTTGCGTACCCCTTTATAGTAGCTTTTTGCTGTTGTTGTTCGTACACGGGGGCAAATAGCAGATAAGCGGGCTCAGGCTCAGCTGTTTGCACTAACTGAATAATTTTAGTGCTGACAGGCTGATACCTAATTGCAGGGTCTACTAGCGATGCTTTTCTGTCTGGGTTTGAGTACACATTAAAACCAACCGCTTTTTGGTTGCCATTAAAAGGGGCAATGTATTTAACGATGACCATAGGATCGTCTGGTTCAAGGGGCTCGCCGACAATTTCAAAGTCTAGGTGGTATATATCGGCAACTTCTTGGGTAAACGAAGCTCGCTCACTTTGCGCTATTTTTTGATTCCACGAAAGCGCTTTAATAAACGAATGCTGTGCCAGTAACTCGCTGGCGTAGGCGTAAAAGTCTTGTTGGTTTAAATCTGGGTTAGATTGTACTTGGCTGGCTAAGCTTTGCACCGCTATTAAACTTTGGTTGATGTAGCGATATAAGCTATTTTCAATAATGTGAGCTTCTCGCTCGGCGACTTTAACGGTATTTTGTCTGTTTTCTTGGTTATAAAGCTGAGTAGTTACTGCAACAGATACAAATAAAATACTACATACCGCTAACGTAGGCAGCGGCGATATAGGCCTATTTTGCCCCTTAAACTGAGTAAGCACCAATAGCAGAGGAGTGGCAATAATTACGCCTAATGAGTCTCCTAGCCACCAAAATAACACATTTTGCCAATGATCTTTAATATCGTATGCGGAGTTAAATTGGCTCAGCGCAAACACCCCAAAATTTGCTGAAATTAAACTAACCGCAATGCCCACAACAAAAATAAAATAAATGATACTTGCGCGTTTTTTAAAATACAGCGGGTGTCCAAGCCAATATTTAAGTAAACCAGCCCCCACCATTGCCTGCAATACAATGCCAATAGCAATATACATGGCTTGGTTGAAGGTATTGCCAACTAACACCATATCGTGAGCTGTGCTGTCAAAAATATTAAAGTTAAAAGCAAAGGCTGCTATAAAAAGCGCTGGGATGAAGCGCCACCACCACATATAGCATCCAACTAAGGCAATGCCTGCAGGTAACCATACCGGGATAATTTGAGTATTAAAGGCGAGTTTAGTGAGTGAAATACCAATTAAAAAGTACGCTAATGAAAAAATTATGTAAAAGATAACTGAATGATATTTTGAGTTAAAATTTTTCACATAGCTCCCTGACTTTTTAAAAGTACTTAATTTTAAATATCAGTATAGCGAACAGTATGTTATTTGCGGTATTTTTTAATATATGTTGTAAAAAGTGTACCTTGCGCAACCTGTAAACTGCTTATTTAGCAGTTAAGGTTGTTTGCTCAGCTGCTGTTTTTGCTGCTGTAAAATAGAGATTTGTTGCTCTACAGCGCTAATTAATGCGTTATAGCGGTTTTGAATCGCCGTAGTTTTAGTGGCTATCGCATCGGCTATTGATTCGGCGCCCATTCTATTAGCTTGATCTTGAGTAACATAGCTGGCTTGTTGTTTGGCGTCGGCTAAGTCTTCTTTATAATTTTTGATAGTAAGCTCGTGGCGTTTAATTTCACGCTCAATTTTTTTAATCTCAATGTAGTTATCTACAGAGGCACCGGGCATTGCGGGTGAGTTTGCATTATTACCGTACTTATCGGCAACTAATGGCTGTTTTAGTTTAATAACTTCTGCATTGTCAGCACAGGGTGTTTGGCTAAATGTAGCGACTCCTTTAATTGTGCATTTATAAACCGTAATGTCTTGGGCTGCGTGTGTACTTAAAGCCACAAGGCCTATTAAAGGTGCAATTAAACGAAACATAATTAAACTTACGTTAGTGGAGTTGTTATTAATAATGCCGTAACTACCCAGTGTATTCAATGTGTTTTGATTTACCTATTTTAATAAGAAATGGTGGAGAAGGAGGGATTAGCTTAATTACATCCATGTAATTAATTGCTTCGCAACGCCTGCGGCTGCTTAAACTGTTCCAGACATTTTATCGAACCCTAGCGAGGATTCTCACCCTCCTTGGATACATTGGCTGTTAAATTTCAGGCACAAAAAAACCGCAACTAAGCGGTTTTTGATAAGAAATGGTGGAGAAGGAGGGATTAGCTTAATTACATCCATGTAATTAATTGCTTTGCAACGCCTGCGGCAGCTTAAAGTGTTCCAGACATTTTATCGAACCCTAGCGAGGACTCTCACCCTCCTTGGATACATTGGCTGTTAAATTTCAGGCACAAAAAAACCGCAACTAAGCGGTTTTTAATAAGAAATGGTGGAGAAGGAGGGATTCGAACCCTCGATAGAGCTACAAACTCTATACTCCCTTAGCAGGGGAGCTCCTTCGGCCACTCGGACACCTCTCCAACGCATAACAGATTGTATTAACGGTAGTTTATTCATACCATTAATTAAATAGTGGTGGAGAGATAGGGATTTGAACCCTAGATAGGCTACAAACCTATGCCGGTTTTCAAGACCGGTGCATTCGACCACTCTGCCATCTCTCCGTGACGCAGAATAATACTTAGGTGATACCGTCGTGTAAATAGCAAATAAACTGTTTGCTTAAAAAGTAGGCGTAATTACGGTTTTTTTTGTAAATAGAGGGAAATTAGAAGGATTTAAACTAAAAATTAAAGGGTGGCAGCAAACTAAGGGAGCTAAAGAAGCGCTTTTAATAGTGGTTAGTTGTTTACTGCCCCTGCTTAATAATCATAACAAGATTGATTATTTGTATTGCGCGGCGCTGTTTAATGCTAACTTTTTGCCCATACGGTTTAATTTAGCAAGCATTTTAGCTTTACGGTTAGTTGGTTTTACGCCAACGTGGGCTGCTGCATTTTGGTTTAGGGTGTTTATTGGGTTCATGTCTTTGCTCCAAGGTGTATGTGTTTAAATCGCGAGCATTTTGACTCTTTTTTGTTTAAAAATACAACAATATAAACTAAGGCTTGGCTATTAGTTATTTTTATCTGAATTTGCATTGTTTTGTTTTTAATTAAAACTACTAAGTGCACATTTTGCATAGTTATTTAATCAGGGGAGTTGGGTTTTGATTTGTTTTATAAGTATTTTTTTTGTTTGTTAATGTTTTTAGTAAATTTTTACGCACTTTTATGATTAATTATTCAGATAAATTAATTTTAACTTAATTCTTATTTATGCTGGTGTACTGGCTAATAGGAGATAAATTACTTGCAGTTGTTAATAATAGTTAAACCGAGCGTAAAAAATGTGGTGTCAGAACACCTCGATTGGCTTAAAAAAACATGCCAGAAGAAAAATATTCTCTATATTACGGTTAAAACGACAGGTAATTTTGAGTACGACTTAGCAAACGTTAAATTGAATGCACAAAAAAGCCAAATAGCAGTGGCTATTGGTGGCGATGGCACGCTTAATTTGGCACTTAATGGCGTGATTAATAGTGCATGTAGTTTGGCAATATTACCTTGTGGTACGGGCAATGATTTTGCGCGTCGCTTTCATTGCTCAGCTAAACAATGGCAAAACGCTATTTTTAATGCCCCCACACACTTAATTGATGTAGGTAAAATTAATACTCGTTACTTTATTAATGTGGCTGGTGTTGGTTTTGATGCTCATGTAATTAAGCAGTTGGGTCATTTACAAAGCATGTCAGCTTGGCGCTATAAGTGGACGAGTTTTAAATCGCTCTTTACTTACAAAGCAAGCACACTAAATGGAGTATTTTTAAATAAGCAATGTAGCTATCAAAATTTAATAACTGTATTTGCGAACTCTCAGTATTTCGGTGGCGGCATTAAAATAGCACCTAGGGCTAAAATTGATGATGGACTGCTTGATTGCTACCAAATGCAAGCGGGTAGTCTTATTGATCACTTATATAGCTTTATTAAATTAATTTTTAAGCGCCACCATAATTTAAAAAAGCTTACTTATAGCCAACTCAAACAGGCGCGTATTAATACTAGAGATTTATTAATTGAGGCCGATGGCGAGCTAGTAGGTGTTACGCCCGCGGTTATTGCTATCCAGGAGCAGGCTATTAATTTTCATATACCAATAAAAAAGCGCCTACAGTAGGGTAGGCGCTTTTGTGTTAGTGCGTTAAAAACGCCTCTAACTGGGGACGGAGCCATTTTTAGCAACGCTGCGGCTTGCTAAAAAGGCGTTAATTCTTTTTGTGGGGGTAAGTACAATTGCATTACCCAGTAGTACTAAACTAAAGCCGGCAAAGGTGTTTGCATGCCATTCAAAGCCTTCAAAAAAGCTGCTTAATGCAACGGCCACTAACGGAAACAGCACTATGGCGTAGCTTGCTTTTTCGGGGCCAATGTTTTTTAACAAGGCAAAATAGCAGCCAAACGCAATCACAGTGCCAAAAACAGATAAATACAATAGCGACAACCAATAGCTGGTAGGGGCACTAAAACTGACCGTTATACCATTTATTAATACATAAACGGCTAAACCTACTGCGCTATATAACATGCCCCATGCGTTACCCTGCAGCACACCTATTTGACGATTAGAATTACGTACACTAATCATATTGCCCAATGAAGCCACAAAGGTACCCCCAAGGGCAAGTAGTAACCCGACCAACGCCCCATTACTCAAGTCGAATTGCTGTAAATGCGGCCAAAACAGACAAATGATACCCACCACGCCGATTAGCGCGCCGCAGTAAATACGTTTGGCAATGGGCTTTGCAAAAAATAAACGGGTGTTGACTATGTTCATTATTAGCAACATTGAAAATGCAATAGAGGCCATTGCCGATGAGAGGTAGTTTTGTGCCCAATACAAAAGCAAATAATTTAAGCCAAAGTTAGAAATGGCCAATAAAGCAAAAAAGCCATGATCGACTAACGAAAATCGCATATTAGGCTTTTTGTAGGCCACAAATAGCCACATACATGCAGCTGCTATGGCAAAGCGATAAAACAAAGAAAGCTCCACAGCAATATCGCCTAGCTGAAACGAAATCGCGAGCCACGTAGAGCCCCAAATTAACACTGTTGTGAGATATAGCGCTGCGCTTTTCATGGCAAACCTCTAAAAAACCGATTGAGTGGTTATTTTAGAGTCTATCTGTATACTTACCATATACAGAAAAGTATAAATGTAACCTATACAGATTTGAGGCGAGATATGCAGCCAGCTGCCAATAAGCAAAAAGCCGAGTTTTTATACCAACAAGTTATTGAGCTAATTAAAGACATGCAAGCGCAAAAGGTATTACTACCTGGGGAAAAGCTTCCTTCGCTTCGTAAAATGGCCAGTAACTTAAATATTAGCATTCCGACGGTTAAGCAAGCGTATCAAGCGTTAGAAGATCAAGGGTTAGTAGAGGCACGTGAAAAATCGGGCTACTTTTTAACGGTGCTTAATACGGTTTACAGTTTGCCAAAGCGTGTAAAACTAAGCCGCGAGCCTGTCACTGTAAATAAACAAGCATTAATAGAGCAGGTATACAGCGCTATTCATCAACCTAATGTAATTGCCTTTGGTATTGCCAATCCCGTTGCTGCCGCGCCTACCGATAAAGCTTTAGCCCGTACCATGCGTCGGGTTATGACAATTGCTGGGGCGAGTGTTATTAATTATGGCCCTATTGATGGTTTTGCTGCGCTTAAAAAGCAATTAGTGCATAGATACTTAGGCTTTGGTATTGGTGTAAATATAGATGAACTGGTGATCACCAATGGCGCGCAAGAGGCGCTGGCTATCGCACTTAAGTGTGTTACTAAGCCCGGCGATGTGGTTGCAATTGAAACCCCCTGTTATCACGGCATTATTGAACTAATAGAGAGCTTAGGATTAAAGGCGCTTGAAATCCCGCTATGCCCCGACAATGGTATTTGGCTTAACGACTTAGCTCAAGCGCTTGAACAACATGATATAAAAGCATGCTTGTTTTCGACCGCCATAAATAACCCGGTTGGCAGCTTTATGAGCGATGACAGCCGTAAGCAAATGGTGGACTTAATAGAGTCACATAATGTTGTTCTTATAGAAGATGATGTGTACGGTGATCTGCACTTTACTGCCAAGCGTGGCACGCCCGCTTTAGCGTATTCCAAAAAAGGGCTTGTGATCAGTTGCGCCTCGTTTTCAAAAACGGCTGCACCAAGTTATCGAGTAGGTTGGTTAATAGCAGGCAAGTTTGCTGGACAAGCGCGCCGGCATAAGCGTGCATTAAGTTGCTCTGCCTCACTTATAAATCAGTGGACGCTTTCTGAGTTTATAGCCAGTGGTGAGTATGACCGTAATTTAAAAGTACTTAGGCAGCGCTTACGTAATAACAAAGAGCGCATGCGGTGGTGCTTATTAAACGCGATGCCTAAAAATACACGTATTAGTGACCCTAAAGGTGGGTGTGTTATTTGGCTTGATTTAGGCCAAGGGGTAGACAGTCAAAAGTTATTTTTACTGGCGTTAGAAGCTGGTATTAGCATAACCCCCGGACTTATTTTTTCAGCAAGTAATAAGTATAAAAGCTGTATTAGGCTAAGTTACGGGGTGCAGTGGAGCGAAAAAATAGAGCAGGCTATTACCACGTTAGGTGCGCTGGCTCACACGCTAAAAGAATAAAAAAGCAGCACCTAATATACAAGTGCTGCTAAAGGGATGTTAAATACGGTGCGGTGTATTAATTTTGTTTAATGGTAAATAGCTCGTAGCCTTTTAGCTGGGGTAACTGCGCTACTAATTGCTCTTCTTGCTGTGCTATGTTGGCAAAGCTGTCGCATAAAGAGTTGGCACGCTTTTCAAGCGCACTGGCATGCAGCTCTGCTTTTTCTTCTATTTGCGCGCCCATATTTTCCATGCGTTGCTCAAATGCATCCATATCTCCACCCGAACCAAGCAGCTCAGAGCCTAAAGCAACTAAAATACTGCCCATTGATTGCATAACGGCAGACTCAACCACGGTTTCTATTTGCTCCTCAAATTGGTGTTCAAAGTTTTCACCAAATTGATTAAAGCTTTGTTGGCCCATTACAAACGTACCTTGTTGATAAAAGGTGTTTTCTACTTCAAGTCTTATATCGTCCATCAGGCCAGATAAGTCATCAAGGCCATCAATATTAAATGCGTTAGCTACTTCCTCTAATGCTACACCGGCTATTTTTACTCCGTCTAGGGCAATATTAGCGACCTCAGGTAGCTGCGTACGTAAGTTGTCTGAATACTGGGTAAGCGCTTGGCGCTGTTCGCTGTTAATGGATACTTGTTCGCCATTTATAGTTAAGTTGCCATTGCTGTTAAAGCGCATGAATTGATTAGATGCGGTAAAAATTTCTAATTCGCTAGGTTTAATGCGTACATCGTTTTTAAACTCTACATTGCACTGCTCATTGCTAAACGAAATACCCGCATTGCTATCGTTATGTGCCATTGCAGCGGGTGTACAAATTAAAGCGCTTACTAATAGTAAATTTTTCATGTTTATTCTCTAATAATTGTTGATGACAGCTAAGTATTAACAAGTTTGGTGCCATTATTTATTTTTATTTTAAAACAGTAGGTTATGAAAATTTGTGTGTTTGTAATGATTTTTAATTTTGATAAATAAACTACTTTTTAGTCAAAAACACTAAAAATAAATAAATGATAAATTTTATTTGTCGAAACGATAAAAAACTCTCACTTTCCACTTTCTTAATTTAGCGCTATTTATTCACAATATTGACATGAAGGCTATTTACGATAGTCACGTGGCTTTATTTTGGTGCTAATTTGTTCGTATCTTAGCGCTAAACATTTTTAATTTACCAAGTGCAGGAATAAACCTGAGTTGGTCTCAAACACTTTATGGAGTGGGTTGTGGGTAAGACATTTAGTTACGATGCGCTAGATGATGATTTTGTTGAAGACGAGTACGAAATGGTCGGGCGTAATCAGCATGACAAAAAAAAGCAAAAGGTGAAAAAGAAGTTGGAAGATTACCTTGAGCAAAAACGTTTGCGTAAAAACCTAGGTGAAGACGACTTAAACGATTACATAGACTAAATTGTGCTAGTTAAAATAATGCGCCTTTTTATTAGGGTTTGAATGTGCGTTTACGCATGTTTAAAGGCTAAATATTGGCAGTAAAGAGGCTTTATGCCTCTTTATTACTTATTGTGCACTTAATTTAGCGAGTGCTTGTTGAATAGTGGTTTCTAGCTTTTCTGGTTTTGTAAAAGGCGCATAGCGCTTGATAGGTGTGCCATCGGACGCTATCAAAAACTTGGTGAAGTTCCACTTTATTTTTCGTGTTAAAAAGCCGGGTAAGGCCGATTTTAAATACCTAAATACAGGGTGGGCGTGACGACCGTTGACATCCACCTTAGCGGCCATTAAAAAGCTTACCCCGTAATTAATTAAACAGCCTTGTTGTATTTGCGTCGCGTCGCCTGGCTCTTGCTGACCAAATTGATTACATGGAAAACCAATAATAACCAATCCGTTTTTCGCGTACTTACTATGAAGAGTTTGTAGCGACTCGTACTGTTTAGTAAAACCACACTCACTTGCGGTATTAACAATAAGCACAACCTTGCCTTCAAAGTCGCTAAAATTAATTGTTCTACCGTCTAACGCAGTAGCCGTTAATTGATGAAATTCATGCATGATGGATGCTTTTTTATTGTTGTTAGCTACATTCTACCCGCTGTAGCGCGTTACTAAAAGTATAAAATTTAGGCTTGTTAATACCGCGCTTGACTATGCGCTAATGGGTTGGCTGTTATTTAGGGCGTGTTGAACTTTGCGGATTGAAATTTGTTCAACCTAGGGGCGATCAAATCGCGGCGCGAGGTTTGTAACCTAGTGGGCTAAGTAAAAACCGAGCAACAAAGAGTTTATCGCCCCTAGGCAGAACCCAAAGGGCAGCGCATGTTTGGCATTTATGCTACGTTATCGCCTATTTATGGGGAATAACCACACTTCACAGGCTCTGCCTTGCCTAAAAACCAAACATACTGCTGCAAATTCAAACGCCAAAGGTCAACACGCCCTAGTTTAAAATTAAAAATAACCCCATACTGGCAAGCGTTGTGTAATAAATATTATGTGTTTTATAGGCAACAATAATGGCAACGATAGCTGCGCTTAAATAAGGGTTATGCCAGTTTAGGTTGAGCCCGTCTTCATTTATAAAAATAATGGGTACCCAAATAGCGGTTAGTACAGCGGGTGCGCTAAAGCTTAAAAAATGCTGCATTTTAGGGCCCACTTTAAAACCAAGGCGTTGATGTAAAAATAAGTAACGAGTAAAAAAGGTAATACACGCCATTAATAATATAGTGAGCATCATAACGGGCTGTCCTTTTTTTGTGTAAGCCTTGCAGTAAAGTAGCCTGCACTCATTGCAAGTAGAGCAGCACAAACCAACCACAACTCAAACCCCGTGCTTTTTAAAACTGTGGCGCTAATACCCGCAACAATCACTGTAACCAGCGAGGCTAAATTTTTTATGCCCGGTACCACAAGCGCAATAAATGTAGCTGCAATAGCAAAGTCGAGCCCTAAATTTGTTAAATCAGGGAGCACACTTCCTGCAACTATGCCTATGAGTGTCCAAAGGTTCCATGCAATATAAAAACTAGAACCCGCGCTTAAAGCGTATATTAGGCGCGCTTTTGTTTTGTAGGCTTTGCGGTGATGCGAAAAGGCAAACAGCTCGTCGGTCAGTACAAAACTTATTGGTAAGCGCCAGCGTAATGGCTGTGAAATAACTTTATGGCGTACGGCTAAACCGTATAAAAAATGCCGAGAGCTAATAATAAATGTGGTAAATAGAATAGTCAGTAAAGGGGTGTTACCGGCCATTAGTTCAATTGCAACTAATTGTGCTGAACCCGCGAATACAAGTAATGACATTGCTTGTGTTTCAAAGGCACTAAAGCCATTTTGAATCGCTAAAGAGCCACATAATATTCCCCAAGGAACAACCGCCAGACAAAGCGGGAGCATATCAAAAAAACCTTTTAATACTGCGCGTTTAGTTATATTCATTAATGCAAGTAAGTAATAAGTTGGTGCGTTTAGTGTGCCATAAATAGCGCTTTATGTAATATCATTAATGCAGCGGTAGTAAAACTTTGGAATAATGGCTTTAGTATCAAAATAATGTGCCAGAGCCTGGCAACAAGTTGAGGATTTATATGCAAAGTATAAAAGTATGGGATGGCTTTATAAGAAGCTTTCATTGGTTATTAGTGATTAATATTGCTGTGCTTTACTTTAGCATTGACGAGGGCATGATTGAGCTTCATTTTGTGGCTGGCTTTTTCGCAATCGCATTAATAGTGACCCGTTTAGTATGGGGGCTGGTGGGCAGTAAAACGGCAAAATTAAGCGCGTTACTGCACTCGCCAATAGCAGTATTTAAAGAGTTTAAAAAACCCAGTAAAGGAGTGGGTCATTCGGCGCCAGGTAGCTACATGGTTTTGTTGTTTTTTGTACTTATTATAGTGCAGTTAGTGACCGGGCTAATGAGCAGTGATGGCATTTTGACTGATGGGCCTTTGGTTGAGTATGTGTCGAGCTCAACGGTTGATTTTGCAAATTGGCTGCACCGCCTTAATTTCGATATTTTATTTTATGCCATTTGTCTGCATGTTACTGCCATTGTTGTGTATAAAATAAAAGGAAAACCACTTGTCAAAGCAATGATCACCGGTAAACAGGCTAACAGCGAGCAAGCCACTCAAACTAATATAGATAACACGAAAGCTCCTTGGTTGGCGTGGGCCATTTTTGTTGGGTTGTTAGTGCTACTGGCTGTTACGTGGGGCAAAGAACCACTTAGTTATTTGCTAAGTTAATAGCTAACAAAAAAACAAAACGGCGCATAAAGCGCCGTTTTAGTGTGCATTTTTTTAATTGTAATTAGTCTTTAAATTGCTTGTGGCAATCTTTACAGCCTTTGGCCCATGCGCCAAAGGCTTTACCAATTACCGCCTTATCGCCAGATTGAGCTGCTAAAGCTAGCTTATCTGCATTGGCAGCAAAGGCATTGGCTTTTTTAACAAAGGTTGCATTATCAGACCATACATCAGCTAATGCTGCTGTATCACCTTTATCAGTGCCTTCGTAAAACGCTTCCCATGGCATTTTAGAAAGGGCTGCTGCGTTATTAGCGCGCATTTTAAATTGCTCTGCATCAAAAGGAATTTTACCTTTTAGCATCGCGCCCATATCGCTAATTTGCACTGAAATCATAGAAAACGCAGCTTGACGGTATTCAATAGCATCACTTGGCTCTTTAAATGCAGTATTTGCAGATACGCTAAGTGTACACGTTGCTAAAGCAACCCCTGCTAAAAATTGTTTTAATTTCATGTTTTGCCCCTGTAAGAAATTATATCTACTAATTAGACATCTTGAATCGATTACTTATTTTATTCAAGTGAAACTTTAATGTCTCGCAGCTTGTTTTCTGAATATATCATTACACCTTGTCAGTTTATTGTTAACGACTGTAAACGGTGAGTTGCTATTAATACCCCTGTTGTGTACCTTGAGTCATCATAAAAATAATTAACGAAGGAAGTTTATGAAGCATAATATTTTTAAAATGTCGGCACTTTCTGCCGCAGTAGTTATGACGCTAGCAGGGTGTGGTGGCAGCGACAATGACAATAATAGCCAAGTTGCTGTAGTAACTGATGTTGCACCAAAAGCAAGCGATGTAGCCGTTGCCGGTTTAAAGCAATGGGTACCTGTAACTGCTGAGTTTAATGCAAGTGATAACGATGGCGATACACTTAGTTATACATTTACTGAAAATGGTGAAGCGGTTGAAGCGCAAGATGGCGTATATACTTTTAGCCATGGCTTACTAACAGTTGAAGGCGATACCTTTACTTACGTTCCTGTTTCAGGCGAAGACGCGGTAATTGATTACACCGCTAATGCAAATGGTAAATCGGCGTCTGCGCAATTAACAATTAGTGATATTGCGTCAGATCCTTTGGCTAATCAGCAATGGCACCTACGTAACACAGGTCAAAAGTCGTATGCTTTAAGCGATGATATGAAACAAGGCCTAATTGATTTATATGTCAACCAATTAGGTTACAGCGAAGAAGAAGCGCAAACTATTTTTGACGAGGATTTTGCTGAATCAGAAGCAGAAGAATTGGTTGCTGGCGAAGATATGAACGTAGCAGCTGCGTACGCTCAAGGTGTTACAGGTGCTGGCGTAACGGCGGTTGTTGTTGACTCTGGTATGGAAATTCGTCACGAAGACTTAGTTGATAACGTTTTACCAAACCGTTCTTTAAATTTAGATGTTGATGTGTTGGATCGCACCGACCCTACAAGTCTGTCAAACAGTGGCGACCACGGTACCAGTGTTGCAGGCTTAATTGCAGCGAAAGGTTGGAATGGTAAGGGCGGGCGCGGTGTTGCACCAGATGCTGGTCTAATTGGCATGAACTACCTAGGTGGCGATAAAATTGAGCAAACTGATTTACTCGCGCATGGTTTCCCAGGTAGCGGTATTAGCACGTCAGAAAATATTTCTGCGTTTAACCGCAGCTACGGTATTACATTCCCAACGTTTATTGGCTACTCAGAGCTAGATGAAGCTATCGAGTCATACCCTAACCTTAACCTTCGTGATGGTAAAGGTGCGCTAAACATGAAGTCGAGCGGTAACTCGTTTGTAGATGGTAGCGGTGAAGGGTCATTATGTGCCGATAACGGTGCAAATGAGCTAGGTCTTACTTGTTATAACGGCGCGTTTGAGCCAAGCCAAGGTCATCCATATTACTTAAGCGTTGCAGCTGTAAATGCTGATGGTACGCATACAAGCTACTCAAGCGGTGGTGCTAACTTAATGGTTTCAGCCCCTGCGGGTGAATATGGGCGCTGGGCGCCTGCCATGGTAACAACTGATCAAATGACCTGTATTAATGGGTACTCAGGCTTTAATGGTAGCTCGATTACGGCATGGGCTGCAGCATATGGCGAAGACTTTGCGGCATCGCAATACCCATTCAACTACCCAGGACATGAAGATAACGCTAGCTGTAACTATACCTCAACGTTTAATGGTACTTCTTCGGCAGCACCTAATGCGTCAGGTGTAGTATCACTGATTTTATCAGCTAATTCAGAGCTAACATGGCGTGATGTTCGTCATATCTTAGCTACTACAAGCACAGTCAACGATGCAGAAGATGAAGTTGTAACGCTTAGCGTTGGTGAAGGTGAATTTGTAGCGCATGACGGCTGGGTTGAAAATGCAGCAGGTTATAACTTTAATAACTTATACGGTTTTGGACGTGTAGATGCTGGTGCTGCAGTTGCGATGGCAAAAGAGTACGACGTAGCATTAGGTGAGCAAGTTATTACAGATTGGAGTGGTGTTGGCTCTGTTGTTGAAGAAGATGCCCTTACGCTAGAAATCCCAGATAACAGTGCCGCGGGTGTTACACAGCAAATCACTGTTGAAGAAGAGCTAAACATTGAAGCAATGCAGTTTAAGTTTGATGTGAGCAATACTGAAATGGGCTTTGGTTTAGCGGATGGTACGCAAACATCTGCTGGTACCGATTTAGCAATTGAAGTGACGTCTCCATCAGGCACACGCAGTGTATTACTAGCGTCTAAGCAAGCTCTATTTTACCCAGCTTATAGCTTTACTAACGGTTGGAACACAGGCTATGTTTTAAAAGATGCGGTACTACTGTCTAATGCTTTCTATGGCGAGACAACAAAAGGTACTTGGACTATTCGTGTTCTTGATGCTGCAGCAGATAGCTTTGCATTCAGCGATGGCGGGGATAACGGACTAGGTGCAGTAGGTATTTCAAATAACCGTGCCGCAAGCGTTTTAGAAGGCGTTTCGTTGAGAGCATTTGGTCACGCAGGTCAAGAGTAAGGAATATAGATATGAAAATGAATAAATTAGTTATTTTAGGTGCTGCTGCGTGTATTTCTCTAAGTGCAACAGCGAGTTCAGTAGCGGATAAAGAGCTGCAACTTCCAAAAAAGCCGGTAAATAGTGTGAAATACAGCAAAACCGACTTTGGCTCTTACGTTGTAGAAAAAAACTTACGTTTAGTACCAACAAGTGTTGCTGCTGATGAGTATGTTGTTTCTACTAAAGGTGAGATGGCGGTTGTTGAGTCTTCTGAGGCTTCATCGTTAGTAACAAAAGGTACACTGGTACGAAATGTCCTAACAAACAACTTAACGTCGCTTTCTGGCAATATTACTGTTTTGCTTAAAGATGGCATGAACGCAACAGAGGTAGCTCAGCTGTCTGGCTTAAAGGTAGTGTCTGTTTTCCCAGGTACTAAAATAGCGGTTTTAGCTGTTAATGAGGGTCAAGATATTTTAGCTGCTGCAGAGCAGTTAAAGTCATCTGATTATACTAAAGAAGCGCGAATTGAAGTGTTAGAGACTATTTATACTGCACAATAAAATTAAAATGTTGTGATAAAAGCCCGAGAAAATCTCGGGCTTTTTTATTGCTAATCGTTAATATCAGCAAATATCATCCCTCGGCGCATACTACGTGTGGCCAAAAATACCTCGCCAAGTAACGACATAAAACCACATATTAATAAGGCCATTGCAGCCACAAAACAGCTGGCAATTGTTACCCCTAAATTAATAGACTGAATGTGTGATAAAAACAACAGCATAACCACAGCGCATACTAGCAAGGCGCTTAGCACGCTCATACTAAAAGCAATGTGAATACATCGAGAGCGCTTTAACAGGGCTCGCAGCTCTGTGGCTAGGGTTTTATTAAAGTCTTCATCGGTGCTTACCTTGAGTTTTCGCTCAAGTTGTCGCGCACGGTCAGTAATGCGGGCTAAGCGATTAGATAAAACCCCTAAAGTGGCAGCAATGCCGGTAATTAAAAATACAGGGGCAACCGCTGTTTGGATGACTTTTGCCATGGTTAAAATGTTTATTACATCGTTGCTCATTGAAAGCCTTAAAAAACTAAAAATACTGAGGTGATAATTAATTATAGGGTAACTGATTTTTATAAGTAAAAAAGAAAACGTTTTTACATTACTTCACAAACTATGCAACTACATATTTTTATTTTAGGTATATTAAATTAGTTAATAAACAAAAAAAACAACAAGGATTTTGATTGATGAAACGCATTCCCTTTGCACTTGCAGCACTGTCGCTTGCTATTTTAGCTGGTTGTAATAAGGCTCCACAAAGCACATCTACCGACACTTCAAATACAAACACTATGCAAACACAACAAACAGAAAAACCAGTGAGCGCCGTGGCGCCAATTGCTAAAAAAGTACCTCATGAAATGACGATTCATGGCGATACGCGTATTGATGATTACTACTGGTTGCGTGATGACGAGCGTAAAGCGCCAGACGTTATAAGTTACTTAAATGCTGAAAACGCTTATACCGAGGCAATGCTTGCGCATACTCAAACATTGCAAGATAAGTTATTTGAAGAGTTGAAAGGGCGTATTAAAAAAGACGATGACTCGGTGCCTGTTAAAAAAGGCGACTATTTTTATTCATCGCAAACGCGTGGCGAAAACGAATACCCTACCTATGTTCGCAGTAGCGATTTTAAAGGCACTGATCAGCAAGTTATTTTAGATGTAAATGCGTTGGCCAAAGATCACGACTACTTTGCTGTAAGTGGCTTATCTGTAAGTACTAACGGAAATTTAATGGCGTACGGGGAAGATACCGTTAGCCGTAGAATTTACACCATAAAGGTAAAAGATTTAACCACAGGTCAATTACTCGAAGACACGCTTGAGGGAACAAACGGCGGCGTTATTTGGGCAAACGACAATAAAACCTTTTACTACATTAAAAAAGATGCACAAACCTTACTTGGCTATCAAGTTTTTCGCCATACTTTAGGTACACCGCAAAGCGATGATGAACTTATTTACGAAGAAGCTGATACAAGTTATTACACGGGTATTAGTAAGAGCAAAGATGGCTCAGAAATATATATTTGGCACAGCAGCACCAATGCCTCTGGTATGTCGGTACTCAGCGCAGATGATAATAAAGCAAAACCTAAGCGCTTAATTGAGCGTGAGGACGACCTAGAATACAGTATTTCAAAGCTTGGCAATACGTATTACATCGTCACTAACTTAAATGCGGTTAACTTTCAGCTTATGAAGGTGGATGTAGATAAAGCGCATGATAAAGCAAATTGGCAAACGGTAATTGCGCCGCGCGATAATATTAAGCTAGAAGGCGTTGATTTATTTAAAGACTACCTTGTATATCAAGAGCGAGAGTTGGGTCAGTCGCGCCTTATTGTTCGCCATTTATCGACTGGAGATGAGCACACGCTAAGCTTTAACGACAGTGCCTATACCATTGCAAGCTATGGCAACAACGATATAAACAGCGACAAATTACGTGTTTATTATACCAGTATGACGACACCGGTTTCGTCGTACGATATTGACCTTAAATCAGGTGATAAAACCCTACTTAAACAGCAAGCCGTGTTAGGTGATTTTAACGCAGATAACTATGCCTCGGAGCGTATTTTTGTAAATGCGCGCGATGGTATAAAAGTGCCGGTAAGCTTAGTGTACCGTAAAGATACATTTAAAAAAGATGGCACAAACCCGTTACTGCAATATGGTTATGGCTCGTACGGCGCCACTATGGACCCTACTTTTTCAAGCTCACGTTTAAGCTTATTAGACCGTGGCTTTGTGTTTGCTATAGCGCATGTGCGTGGTTCGCAAATGTTAGGCCGCCCATGGTATGAAGACGGAAAGTTATTAACTAAAAAGAACACTTTTAACGACTTTGTTGATGTAACCAAATCATTAGTGGCACAAGGTTATGGCGCAAAAGACGAAATATTTGCCTACGGTGGTAGTGCTGGTGGTTTATTAATGGGCGCGGTGGTTAACCAAGCACCAGAGCTATATAAAGGGGTGGTCGCAGCAGTGCCTTTTGTTGATGTAGTTACCACCATGCTTGATGCAAGTATACCACTTACTACCAATGAGTATGGTGAGTGGGGTAACCCAAATGAAAAAGAATATTACGATTACATGCTGTCGTACTCGCCGTATGATCAAGTCTCAAAGCAAGCGTATCCTAATATGTTAGTGACTACCGGTTTACATGACTCACAAGTTCAATATTTTGAGCCAGCTAAGTGGGTTGCAAAGCTGCGTGACTATAAAACAGATGATAATAAACTGCTGTTTAAAATAGATATGGAAGCCGGCCATGGCGGGGCGTCTGGACGCTTTAAACGCCTAGAAGATACTGCGCTAAACTATGCATTTATGCTTGATTTAGCCGGTATTAAAAAATAAGTTAATCAAAATTAAGTAATGTTCTAAAGGTATAGCCGTTGGCTATACCTTTATTTTTTGCGGCAAGTTAAAGCTAAACATAGTGCCTTTGCCCAGCTCACTTTGTACATTTATCTCACTGTCCATAAGTTTTAGTAACCCCTTACAAATAGCCAGCCCTAAGCCACCTTGTTGGCGCCCTTCGTTATTTGAATTTGAAGCCTGGTAATGCGGATTAAAAATAGCGTTTAGCTCATCATGCTTAATACCCACGCCGGTATCAGAAACCTGCACAAATAATTGCTTTTCATCAATACGCTTAACGTTTACAGCTATGCTGCCGCCTTTAGGTGTGTGCCTTATTGCGTTATCAATTAAATTACTTAAAACACGCTCAAGTTTTGCAATATCGGCTACAACAGGAAAATCGCAAATTGCGGGCTCTACCGTTAAGTTAAGGCCTTTTTTCTCGGCGGTTAGAGAAAACTTAGCAATGCAATCGTAAATAAGCTCACCTAAATTAAAGGTTTCTTTGTGAATGCTTATTTCGCCGTTTTCTAAATGGGCTAATTCAAAAATTTGTTCAATAAGCTGTTTAAGCTGCGCGCAGTTATTAAGGGATACATGTAAGTACTCACGTTGTTCTTGAGCACTTAATTGCGCCCCCGACTGATTAAGCACCTCTAAAAACCCCTGCAAAGAGGCAAGGGGGGTTCTTAAATCGTGAGATAAGTGAGTAAGCAACTCCTTGCGCTGTTTATCGCTTTGCTCAAGTGCTTTAAATTGCTCGTCAATCCGGGTAACCATGGCTTGAATGTTACGGCCTAAACTGTGCACTTCGTTACTTTTTTGGGTTGAATAGTTACTGAGTTTGGTATCGGTAAGGCTGTAATTAGCTGCTTCAATATTGCTTACATCACGGGCTAATCGCTGAATAGGGTTGGTAAAAAAGCGCAGTAAAATAAGCATCGCAATCAGTAAAAATGCAAGTGCAGCTCCAAGCCATAATGCGGCAAGCCATAGTTTGTCATTATTTTTAATTGTGTTTAAAGAGGTATCGTAGGCTTCACCGCCAATAATTACATACAAGTACCCTTGCAGCTTATCGTTATTAAAAACAGGCGCTACAGAGAATATTTTTTGCTGCGCTTTATTTCTTGGATCATCACCATAAATTGGCGCTGCAGCTGGGTTGTTAATCAGCTTTTTTAAGGGGACTAAATTAATATGAGTGCGTTTAACTTTACCAGGCTCTGCTGAGTAAGTGAGGATTTTTCCGTTTTCATCTACAAAATAAAACTCAAATGCGGGGCCTAATAACATTAAGGTATGAAATAGGTTTTCTAGGGCTGCGTAGTCGTATACACCCTCTTTTATTAATGGGTTATCTTGTACTAAATGCTCAGCTAGGGCTAAGTGCAGGTTTTGCTCGCCATGATGTTTTGAGGTGAGCTCTAGTTGTTTACTCCAGCTGTAAACGAGTGCACAAATAAAGCAAAATATAACCACCAACGACACCGCTAATTTTTGATACAAAGATAGGTTCATAATAAGGTTCTTAAGTAAGTTGGCTTGGGTTTAGTTTGTAGCCAACGCCCCAAACGGTTTCGATAATAGGCGCTTGATGATGTAGCTCAAGTTTGGCGCGTAACCTATTTATATGTGAGTTAACGGTATGCTCGTACCCGCTGTGCTGATACCCCCATACTTTGTCGAGCAATTGCTGGCGGCTAAAAACATGGTTTGGGTGGCGAGCAAAATATACCAGTAAATCAAATTCAGTGGCGGTGAGGTTAAGTGCTTGCTCGTCTAAATAAACTTGATGTGAGCTAAATTCAATATTGAGTGAGCCTATATTTAGCGTTTGTTCGTTGCTCGGGCTGTCGCTTTCGTTATTTTGAATCGCTAGAAGTTGTGAGCGGTGGCGTAGTTGTGTTTTAACGCGGGCTTGTAATTCGCGAGCAAAAAAGGGTTTACAAATATAGTCATCTGCACCCATTTCAAGGCCAATTACACGGTCCATATCGCTACTGAGCGCGGTAAGTAAAATAACGGAAATGGTAGGGTAGTGCTCTTTAATTTTACGGCATAAACTCAAGCCATCCTTTTGTGGCAGGTTTATATCCAGTAATATAAGCCCGTAAGGTTGTTTTGCTATTTTTTTTAGTGCGAGCTCAGCGCTTACAACATGGTCAACATGCAAATTTAACGCAGCAAGTTGAGTTGTTATTAATTGCCCTATTTCTCTGTCGTCTTCTACTACCAGTATTTTTTCGTGCCGCATGGTTAACCTCGTAAAAAAGGGACATCCGTGTCGCCTCACATCCCCATTACAAGCTGTTTTACTGTGTACGAGTGATCACGATTTTTGATACTGGGTTATCAAACTTATGTTCAGCACCTAGTGCAGAGGTTGATAAGCCATCTTGATTAGACACAACACCTGGGTGCATTGTGATTATATCGGCAATATCGTCGCGTATTTCGTTAAACCCTTCGCCGCCAGCAGCGGGACCAGGCACAGTGTCAGCTGTTTCTGTATTTGCTTCCGTACCTGCATCGTAAACGGGCGTCGTTCGTGATATTGAACTGCCTACTTCCAATGTTGATACATCTACAGAACTAAGACCGGTAAAAGCGTCATTTGTATTCCCAAGCATGGCAGCAAAAGATAAATTAAGAACATCTTGTGCATCAACTAAAAGGGTTACAGAGGTTGTTTCGCCAGGGCCAATGCCGCCTTCAGCCGAGGCTGAAGCAAGTGCATTTTCATCGCTAAGGTACTCTTCATTAGCGCCGCTTTCTGCAATCATTTCTAAATCGACAGAAGCCGTCTCACCAAATTTCCATGGTGGGGTTTTATCAAATGCAATGACCGAGAGTGGTGATAGTGGTTGTCCAGCCGTTAAGTTACTAAAAGTGATAGTAAACTCATAAACAACAGGTTCGGGCTCTACAACAACCACAGGTTCTTGATCTTCAATAGAGTCGTTATTATCGTTATCGCCACATGCGGCTATTGAGCTGGCTAACAGTAAAATAAGCGCACTTTTTTTAAAATTAGAAAGAGATGACATAATTAACTCTCCTATTTAACCGTCACAGTTAATTTTGCAACGGGGTTTAACCATCTGTGTACAGTGTTATTCAAATCACTGTTTCCACCTTCTAGGTCATCATCGCCAAGGGCACCCGGGTGAATGTGCACCATCGTATTTGTATCGCCAGTTGTAATACCTGTACCGTTAGTGCCTGCTTGGCCGCCCGGCGCAGCAGGAATACCTAATACACCAGGTGCACCCGAGCCTTCTACTACAAGTTCGTTATTTGCTTCTGTACCTGCATCATAACCATTGAGGTAAACAGTAAAGGTGCCTGCTTCTGTTGGAACTTTCCAGCTATCTAGACCTACAAAGCCATCATTGGTTGGCAGTAACATAGCCGCTACAGATAGGTATTCGTTACCATCGGTAGTTGTGAGCTCTGCTGTTGCAGATGCCGCGGGTGCTAAAAGGCCTGCCGCTGGGTTTTCTGCAATATCGCTACTCGATGCTGACGCTTGAGTAACAAGTGCTGATATATCGCCGCCTTCAGCCATTGCTTGCAGTGCAGCAGAGGCTTCGGTTGCAACTTCAAAAAGTTGATCTTCGCTATCGTGTGCTGTTATTAGTACCGGTGTAAAATAAAGGCCTTTAGTAAGGTTAGTAATTTCTACTTCTAGCTCTGCTGCCAATGTTGATTGGCTAGCTACTGCTAAAAGGGTTGCAACTGTAAATGCTGAAGCTTTCATTATTATTTCCTGTAAGTGATGATTCAGGCTAAGTATTGAATAACCACCTCAAGAAACTCTCACAAAGTTATCACTTTTTTATCACAGCGGGTTAGGGCGTGTTATTTAACAATATAGCTGCCTCTATATAGACACCTGCTCAATAAAAAGGCAGTATGTATTAACTAATAAGGAGAGCGTAATGGAAGAAAATCAACAGCTTGAGCCGTTATCAAAAGACGAAAAAACATGGGCTATGCTTTGCCATTTAAGCGCTGTAGCCGGTTTTGTTATTCCGTTTGGCTCTGTACTTGGGCCATTAGTGGTATGGCTTATTAAAAAAGATGAAATGCCAATTGTCGATTTACACGGTAAAAAATCGCTTAATTTTCAAATTACTATGGCTATAGCTTACTTTGTATGTTTTTTACTGGTATTTGCCGTAATCGGCCTCGTTTTGCTGCCTTTAGTGGCTATTTTTTCTTTTATCATGGTGGTTTTAGCCAGTATTAAAGCCAACGAAGGGAAAGAGTTTAATTACCCACTGAGTCTAAATTTGATAAAATAAATGACGACCCTTTAATAAACCCAGCTGTATGCTGGGTTTTTACTTTAAGTACTTAATGCTTTATATCACCTTATTTTTTAGTGCGTTTGTGTCCGCTACTTTATTACCAAGTTCTTCAGAAGTAGTACTTGTTACCATGATAAGCCAAGCAAAAGCTAATCTGTGGCTGCTGTGGTTAGCCGCTACTTCAGGTAATGTGCTAGGAAGTTGTGTTAATTATTGGTTGGGAACTCATGTGCTGCGTTTTAAGCACAAAAAATGGTTTCCGGTATCGGCCAAGGGGCTTGAAAAAGCACAATCTCAATTTAAAAAATATGGGGTATATAGCTTACTGTTTGCTTGGCTGCCGATTGTGGGCGACCCACTAACGGTAATTGGCGGCATATTTAAAGTGCGTTTTAGTCTGTTTTTATTATTAGTGAGCATTGGCAAAGGCGCGCGGTATTTAGCCGTTATTGCCCTTGCCAGTGGTGCACAAGCGGTTTTGTAAAGTTACTTTGACCAATCAAGCGTGAGCGAAACTGAGTCGGCAAAGCGCAGTGCATGCGGTTTATCTACTCTGGCTTTTGCGTAATGCACGCTTGGATGTGTATGGCATACTGCAAGTATTTCGGCAACCAGCTTTTCAAGCAACAAAAAGTGCCCTTGCTCTACTAGGTTTATCACCTCTTTGGTGATCACTTTATAGTTAAGCGCTTGGTCCACTTCATCTGTTTTACAGGCGTCATCAGCAGGGTAGTGAATTTCTAAATTAATCACTACATCTTGCTTTTTTTCCCGTTCTTCTGGGTTAAAACCAATAAATGTACGTAAGCGTAAGTTGGTTACGTTAATAATTGCGTTGGCCATAATTAACCCTTAATAAGCTGTAAAAACTCGTTACGCGTTTTAGAGTCACTTCTAAAGTTACCTAGCATTACAGAGGTACGCATGCTTGAATTTTGCTTCTCTACACCGCGCATCATCATACACATGTGTTTAGCTTCAACAATAACGCCCACGCCTTTTGCGCCGGTTACTTCTTCAACGGCTTTAGCAATTTGATGAGTAAGTTGCTCTTGTATCTGAAAGCGACGAGCAAACATATCAACAATACGCGCAAACTTAGATAAACCTAGTACTTTGCCATCGGGAATGTAAGCAATATGGCAACGACCAATAAATGGCAATAAATGATGCTCACACATAGAGTAAAGCTCTATATCTTGTACAAGTACCATATCGTCAGCGTCTGAGCTAAATACCGCATTATTGGTAATTTCATCAAGCGTTTGACGATACCCTTTGGTTAAATACTCCATGGCTTTTGCTGCACGTTTTGGTGTATCGAGAAGACCTTCTCGGCCTGCATCTTCACCCACAGCGGTAATAATATTTTGGTAGCTTTGCTTTAAATCGTCATGCATAAATTTCTCAGTTTAATGTGTGTTCTACTTTAAATGGCGGCCGCCATCAACAGGCAAAGCGCGGCCTGTGATGTAGTGGCTGCGCAGTAATAAATCAATACTATTAATAATTTCTTGGCAACCTGGCTCTATACCCATAAGAGATTTTTTAAGGGTTTTAGCACGGTAAGCCTCGTCATCGTGCTGATTAAAAATAATCAACGATGGCGCAACCGAATTCACCTTTATGTTTGGTGCGTACTTAGCGCTAAACGACTTGGTTAAGTTATCAAGTGCAGCCTTACTTGCGGCATAGGCAATGTGCTTTGGGCTACCTGTTTCAACAACGTAATCGGTAAGATGAATAATGTCAGCCGGTGTGCAAGCATCAGCTTGGTATGCCATTAATAGCTTTGCACAGGCATTATTAATTAAATACGGTGTTTTGGCATGAATGCGCATCATGTTATCAAACAAACTCGAAAAGTCAGGGTTACTGGCTTCGCAGTCCCAGCTTGAGGCATTGTGCACAATGGCACGTAAAGAGTGAGTTTGCTGTTTGAGTGTTTCAATAAAGCTAGCTATACCGGCATCGCTGCTAAAATCGGCGTGTATACATAAGGCGCCTTGTTGTTCTAAGTCGTCGACTGCATCGTGGCGCGTACGATAGGTAATAATAATAGCTTGGCCTTGCGATAAAAAGTGCTTAGCAAGCGCAAGGCCAATACGTTGACCAGCGCCTGTTATTAAAATAGGAGATGTCATGTAATGCAGTTTTCTCTTTGGCAGGCGTTAAAATTAACTATAAATCAATTTTTTGTTTTACGTAACATTACGGCGAATAGATCAGCTAGTGCATATGCAGCACTAGCTGTTTAGCCGTTATAAATCATCGTAAATAGTCGGAATGGGTTGGCGCTTATGCTGAGTGCGAACATAAATATCAGTTAGCTTTTGCTCAACCTCTGCAGCCACCGGCTTGCCTTCTAAAAAGTCGTCAATTTGGTCATAGCTCAGTCCTAATGCTTCTTCATCGGTGAGGCCTGGGCGGTCACTTTCTAAATCAGCTGTTGGGGCTTTTGTTACTAATAGTTCAGGCGCACCTAAGGCAGTTGCAAGTGCGCGAACTTGACGTTTTGATAAGCCAAATAATGGGGCTAAATCGCATGCGCCATCACCAAATTTGGTGTAAAAACCAGTAATGTTTTCAGCGCTGTGATCGGTACCTACAACGAGGCCTTGGCAAAAACCAGCTATTTCGTATTGCGCTACCATGCGTTGGCGTGCTTTTACATTACCTTTTACAAAGTCAATTTTAGCTTGCTCAGGTAGCTCTTCACCACTGCCTACTACCGCCGCCATAGCTTGCTCGTGTAATGCATCGGCAGCAGGTTTTACGTTGACGGTCATGCGTTTACTTGGCTTGATAAAATCAACGGCCATTTGCGCTTCGTCTTCATCTGCTTGTACACCGTATGGCAAACGAACCGCAATAAATTGGTACTTATTAGTGTTTTGCTCTGCGTTTAGTTCATCTACGGCTAATTGACACAAGCGCCCGCAGGTCGATGAGTCAACACCGCCGCTAATTCCAAGCACTAGCGATACACTATGGGCTGCCACTAAACGTGCTTTTATAAAGTTAACTCGACGGGTAATCTCGGCGTTTACATCAATAGTTGGCTGAACTTTCATTTCAGCCATAATTTCGGCGCGCATGGCCAGCTCCTCGTTATTTAATAAGTTGTTTTTAAATAGGCTTACATTATCTGGTTTAGTGGTTATTAATTAAAGTCCTAAATGTGCTTTTATACGGCTAAGCTCGGCTTTTAATTCCTCAATTTCTGCAAGTAACTCGTTAATTTCATCGTTTTTAACTTCTGCGACTTCTGTAGCTGGCACTGGGCTTGGCGCTACTGCTGGGTCAGCAAAAAGGTGCATGTAGCGGCTTTCTCGTTTGCCAGGCTCGCGCTCAAGCTTTGTTACGTAGTCATCTTTTGCTAACGCGCTCAGGGCGGTTTCTACTTCGCTAACGTTTGTAAAGTCAGCTAGGCGAGCGCTGCGCGTTCTTAGCTCACCGGGTGTTTGTGCGCCGCGTAACAGCAGTAAACATATAATTGCCCGTTGCTGCGTGCTCAACTGTAAGCTGCTAAATTCTGTATTACAAAAACGGTGATCGTATTTATTAACTCGTCCCGAAAGCCCTTCGTCTAGCGTTACAAGGCGCTGACTTATAAGCTCATCAAGTGTTTGTTGCACCTCACTTTCGCTCAAGTTTACAACCGGGTCTCGATTTGATTTTTGGTTACACGCATTCGTCAGTGCGTTCAACGACAGTGGATAATGCTCGGGTGTAGTGCTTTGTTTTTCTAAAAGGCAGCCAATAACGCGCTGCTGATTTGCTGATAAATGCATGGCTTTTCTTTATTAGTAAACAGTATTTTTAGCTTACACCTTTATTGTGTACCAAGCCATTGTTGTAATTTAGGCTCTAGTGCTGCGGAATCTAAAGGTTTGGTTAAATAATCGTTCATTCCTGCATCAAGGCACTTCTCTTTGTCGCCCTGCATTGCGTTTGCCGTTAACGCAATGATTGTAATATGTTTATTATGCTTGCCCGCTTTTCCTTCGCGTATAGCTTGCGTGGCTTGGTAGCCATCCATCACGGGCATTTGGCAGTCCATTAAAACTAACTGGTATTTTTTGTCTTGGCTGCTGTTTAGCTTATCTAGTGCATCTTGGCCGTTTTGTGCAATATCAAAGGTAAGCCCAACTTGTTTTAACAACGCTGAGGCCACCACCTGATTTACTTTGTTATCTTCTACTAAAAGCACTTGCGCGTGCGCTGATATTTCTTTGGGCTTTTCGGTTAACTCATTTTGCAGTTGTGCTTGGCGCTGTTGTTGCTCAATGTATTTATCGTTAGTGAGTGAATCAAATAAATCTGACGGAGTAAGCGGTTTAAATATCAGGCAGTCTATATTTATGCCAATGTTGTTATGCTCTTGCGAATAACTCATCGGTGCCATAACAACCAGTTTGCTTTGCTTGGTGGTTACTCGGTTTTTTAATGTATTTATTTGTGGGTGCGCAGCTTGCTCAAAAAAATGATAATCGACTAGTAATGCATCTGGTTGGGTATCGCAGTTATCAAAATAATTAATGATGCCGCTATAGTCATTTAAAATATTAACGTGCGCGCCCCAAACGCGTAATTGTTTGGCGGCAATATTGGCGTTAAGTGTGCAGGCATCAATAATTAAAATATGTTTGTCATTAATTAAGTGGCTGGGTAAATCTTGTGCTTTAGTTAAACGGGGCTGTATTTTTATAGAAAACGAAAAAGTGCTGCCTTCATTTAGCATGCTGGTTACGCTTACTTCGCCTTCCATTAGTTCACAAAGCTGCTTAACAATAGCTAGGCCAAGGCCTGTGCCGCCAAACTGGCGGGTGGTTGAGGCATCGGCCTGAGTGAATGAGTCGAATAAAGTTTTTTGTTTTTCTGCGTCTATTCCTATGCCGGTATCAATAATAGAGCAATGTAAAAAACTGCCATCGGTGGTTTCATCTATCTGCGCGGTCACCAGAATTTGCCCATCAATAGTAAATTTAACGGCATTGCCAATCAGGTTATTTAAAATTTGACGCAACCTATTCGGATCGCTAATTATTTCGCTGATAGTAATTTGGGTGGCATCTAAAATGAGATTGGTATTATTTTGCTCCACTTTAAGCGCAAACGACTCAACAACTTCACCAAGTAATTTAGGTAAGTTAAATTGCACATTCTCTATATCGAGTTTGCCAGCTTCAATTTTAGAAAAGTCTAAAATGTCGTTAATTATATTTAACAGCGACTGAGCTGAAGATTGTGCAAGCTCAATATGATGCTCTTGCTGTTGGTTGAGCTGGGTGCGCTTGATAATATTTAGCATGCCCAGTACGCCGTTCATGGGGGTTCTTATTTCGTGGCTCATACTGGCTAAAAATTCACTTTTAGCCATTACTGCTTGCTCTGCAGCTTCTTTGGCGGTGACTAGCTGTTGCTCTGTTTCAATACGTTGCTGACTTGAATGCAAGCTGCCCACTAGGGCGGCTACAGCAATTAAAAAGCTTTCTTCGTTACGTGACCACGGGCGCATTGAAGCACATTGCTCAGCGCATACTATGCCAATGGAGCCACTTCCCGCCGGTATGATTGCGCACAGCATGGCATTAATATTGAGCGGCGCAAAGTAATGCGCTTTAAGGGGTTTTAGTAGAGGGTGATTTTGGGCATCACTGGTGCTAAACACAGCGTGTTTTTCTATGGCTTCAAAAAAATCAGGCGCCTCTTTTTTAAGCCATACCGCATTATTATTACCCATTCTGTTTTCAATATTATGGGCTGCTATAGGACTCAATGAGGTTTTTGAGCTATTAAAAAACCAAATACTGGCTTGCTCAATGTTTAAAGCATGGCAAATAGATTCAGTAATAACTTGTTTAGATTGGCTTAATTGGCCACTTAAAATAAGGTCGTTGGCAGTAAGCGACGCTAAAATTTCGTTATGTAGAGCAATTTTGCTGTTTTCAAGCTCAATGCGCTTACGGGTATCAATATTTTGCAATGAGCCAAATATTCTTACACAGCGCTCGTTTTTGCGCTCAGCTTCACCATGAATAAGCACCCACATTTCGCGTCCTTCAGAGTCAATAACTTCAAGTTCGGCTTCGTAACTTTTGCCTTCTTTAATTGCAGATTCAACCAGTTGAGTGATACGTTCTCTGCTTTCACCGGCTTTAAAGTAATTTAAGTTTATAGGCCAGGTCGGCTCTTTATTTAGCGGGAATTTAAAGATTTTTTTGGTCATATCTGACCAATACACTTGTTTGGTTTCTAGATTAAATGACCATGCCCCAATTTGTGCTAGGTCGCTCATTGCCTCCAGCATTTTTTCGTTTTGTTGCTGGCGGTTTAGCATTTTTAAAAAGAATAAGAACGCCCATATTAGTAATCCGAAAATAATTATAATGGCGATTCTCAGCGGCCATATAGTTGAAAGCGCTGGGCTCCAACCTTCTTTAGGGGCTACGTATAATTGCCAGCTTCCCCCTTGAAAATTAAGCGTAAAATCAAGCGGCTCTTGTGAGGTTATATTGTTATTACCATAAAAAAACTCGCCTTTTTTGCCTAAACCATGACGCCCTTGAATAGCAATGTTGTAGTTTTTTTCAAGCTCTTTTATGCCTGAGTTTTTGTATACTTTTTCAATGTCGAGCACTACCGATAATAACCCCCAAAAGCGGTTTTCGGGCGGAATATAAACAGGCACTCTGGCAATGAGGGCAATGTCGCCTTGCACTAGTTTAAGTGGCCCTGCCATAACAATAGTATTGGTATCACGGGCTCTAATGGCATCTAGGCGTTGGTTTTTGTTTTCTAAAAAGTTTAAGCCAATGGCTTTTTCGTTACCTTTTAGTGGGTAAGACATACGAATTATCATGTCGGGCGCACCACCAATATGGCGCAGCTCACTGGAGGTTTTAAACAAAGGCGCTGCAATTTGCTCAAACCGTGCTTGTTGTAACTCAGGTTCAGCTGATACAGCAACCGCTAATCCACGAACAAGCTGAATGTTTGATACCAAGGTGGCTTCGAGTTGTGCACGGTATGTACTTACTTGAGATAAAATTTGTAGGCGGTGGGCGTCTTTTGCGCGATTGTAGTTAATTCTATCTAATACAATGCTCACTAGTATTATTAGCGTAAGCGATAACCAAAAGGTCAGCTTATAGTTGCTGGTAGTGTTTTTTTTGTTGTTATTTTTTGGCGGCATTGGCTAAGTCATGCTGTTATTTTAGGCAATTTAACTATAGCTAATTTATTGTATAAATAAAAACGGCGCTGATAAATTAGCGCCGTTTTATTTTTATAATTAGTAGTTTAACTATTAAGCGTCGGTTACTTCACGTGCCCAATGGTTTTGCTTAGCGACATGTAACTTACGGTAACCATCAAGTAGTGCTGCATGCTTTTTAAAGCCTTCAAGCGATAAACCAGGGAAGGTTAAACCATTAAATAATTTACGGCCTTCTGCTATTTCAATAGCCAGCGTTACGTTATCGCTGCCAAACATTAAACCCAGTGCATCTTGGTAGTCGGCGTAGTCGCGCTCGTCATCGTATTTAATTTCAAGGATGGCTTTTAAACAACGGAAGTGGCGCATTGCATCTTCGTTTACTTGGCCTGTGTGTAGTATCCAGTCCACCCAATCAATGGCTTCTTCGTTGCCTGCGGCTAAACATAAGTGCGCTTTAAGCTCACCAATACGCAGTGTATGCCATGGTGTATCGGCATCGGTGGCAAGGCCAATAAATTCAGCAGCACGAATAATATCGCTGTGGCCTGCTTCTTCTAGGCTGTCGTAAATGTCCATCCACTGCTGCGCATCGTACTGATCAAGCGATAGGAATGCTTCACGGAATTTAGCGCCTTCGTTGTTGTTACGCCAAATTAGTTCATCTACTGGGTAAATGTCTGACATGCCTGGTACTAAAATACGACATGCATACACGTTTAAGTGTGTGTAATCCATAATGTAAATGTCGTGGCCCATGCTGTGAATTAAGTCAGTACAGAAGTTGTATTCTTGCTCTGTTGTACCGCTAAAGTCCCAATGAACAAAGTCAAAGTCAGCGTCAGCACGGAAAAAGTCATGCGAGATTAAACCGCTTGAGTCGATAAAGTGCAGCTCAATGTTTTCAGGCGTTGCAACTTCATCGTTATCAAAAGTAGCTGGTTGGAACACATCAAGTTGATCAAGGCGACGACCTTGTAGTAGCTCGGTAACGGTACGCTCAAGGGCAACTTCAAATGATGGGTGAGCACCAAATGAGGCAAACACAGAGCCATCAACAGGGTTAATAAGCGTTACGCTCATTACAGGGTATTTACCGCCTAGTGATGCATCGGCAATACGTAAATGAAAACCATGGCTGCGTAGCTCTTCACACGCCTCGTGAATTTTAGGGTATTGCTTTACAACCTTTTCAGGGACGATAGGTAAACAAATACCTTCTGCGATAATACGGTTTTTAATGGCGCGCTCAAATACTTCTGATAGCCCTTGTACACGTGCTTCAAACTTAGTATTACCTGCGCTCATGCCGTTAGAAACAAAAATATTACCAATTACATTTACCGGAATGTATACGTCTTGGTTATCGCGTTGGCGTGTGTATGGCAACGTACAAATGCCGCGCTCGTTATTACCTGAGTTAAAGTCAAAAAGGTGTGAGGCATTAAGCTCACGCTCTGGGTCAAAGTAATCCCAAAGGCTTTCGTCCATTATGCCCTCTGGCACTTCATTGCCTTCAACTTTAAACCATTTCTCATTCGGATAATGAGTAAAGTCGCTGTTTGCAAATTCTTCACCTAAGTAAAAGTCGGCAAAAAAGTAATTACAGCTTAATCGTTCAAAGTATTCACCTAACGCAGAGGCGATAGATGCTTTATCGGTTGCGCCTTTACCATTGGTAAACATAACACCGCAGTCGCTGTCTTTTATATGAACTGAATAACAGTTAGCCACAGGGTTAAGCCAAAGTGCTTCTTCAACATTGATGTTTAGCGCTTTTAGCTTGTTTTGCATGGTAGAGATAGACGATTCTAGGTCGCGGTCTTTACCTTTGATAAATGTTTTTTCAGTCATATGAGTCTCAACTAGATCTGCACAAAATGTGGAATGGCTATTATCGTGGATTTTGATGTTTATTTCACCCTTTGCGAGTAAGAACATTATTATTTAATAAAACTATGGTTATTATATGTGCAACAAATGGTGCAAAGGACAAATTAATGTTTAAAGTAATCAAATGGTTAGTATTACTCGTTGTGGTTTTAGGGTTCGCTGGTACAGCGCTTGTGTATGGCGTATTAAGTTTAAGTATGCCCACACTTGATGGTAAAGGCCAAAGTACAGCAATTAATAAGCCGGTTACTATTTCGCGTGATGCACTAGGGCAGGCGGTTATAAAGGCCGAAAACCGCAATAGCGCGGCATATGGGCTAGGCTATGCGCATGGGCAAGACCGTTTTTTTCAAATGGATTTATTAAGACGTAACGCCGCAGGTGAGCTTAGTGAGTTATTTGGTAAAGCGGCCCTTGGGCTTGATAAAAAAATGCGCTTTCATCAATTGCGAAAACGCAGCCGCGCTATATTACACACCTTACCCGAAAGCGATAAACAACTATTAAACAGCTACACCCAAGGTGTAAACGAAGGGCTGGCACAAGTTGGCTTTGCAAGCTTTGAGTATTTACTTACAGGCGGAGCGCAAAAACTATGGCAAAGTGAAGATAGCCTATTAGTTATATTTAGCATGTACCTTGATTTGCAAAGTGCCACCTTTGAGCGAGATGAAGCTCTCATACATATTGAGCAAGCATACGGACAACACATGGTTGATTTTTTAACACAACCTAGCCAATACCAAGCGGCGCTTGATGGCAGTAAGCTTGCCCCGTTTACAGGCACCATTCCTCAACTTCCAGAGCAAGTACAGCACACGGTTAAAAATATTCAGGCAAACCAAGAGCGCGGTAGCAATAACTGGGCAGTAACCGGTGCGCATACCCAAACGGGAGCAGCCATGCTCTCTGACGATATGCATTTATCTATGGCGGTGCCGGTTATTTGGTACAGGGCGCAGCTTAATTACACACAAAATGGCGAGCAAGCTCAGGTAACTGGCGTATCGCTACCCGGCGCCCCTGCTATTGTGGTGGGTACAAATAATAAAATTGCCTGGGGCTTTACTAACGGCTACATAGACACAGCCGATTGGGTTACTTTAAGTAAAGATAATAAAACATGGCAAGTCAATGAGCCTATCGCACTGCCTAATGGCGAGGTGGACAATTACTCATTAACCATGAGCGAATACGGCCCAGTAAAATATATAAATAAACAGCCTTATGCACTTAGCTGGGCTGCACACCAACTTTATGCTGTAAACATGGATCTGCTCAAACTTGAGCAAGCCACTAGCGTAGATGATGCGCTAGATGTGGCAAGCGATGTGGGTATTCCGGTACAAAATTTAATGGTGGTAGATAGCCAAGGCAGTGCTGCATGGCAACATATTGGGGCTATACCTGCGCGTAAAGCACCGAGTGAGCTAAGTGTTAATGCAAACGAATACTCACCCGCTTGGCAGCAAAATGAGCATCAGCGCCCTTATATTAAAAACCCGCAAAATGGACGATTATGGACAGGTAATTCCCGCGTGGTGTCGGCCACTGATAATGCACGCTTTGGTAATGGCGGGTACGCGCTAGGGGCACGTTCAAGCCAAATTCGTGATAGGTTATTTGAAAAACAAAGCTTTGCTGAGAGCGACTTTTACGCGCTACAGCTTGATAATCAAGCCCGCTTTTTAATGCCTTGGCATACATTGCTACTTAATCAGCTTAAAAAAGACAAAGCCAAAAACGCACAGTACATAAGTGCACTTGAAAACTGGCAGCAATGCGCATGTGCAAGCTCGGTAGGTTACACCTTAGTTAAACACTACCGCAGCACATTAATTAATACTGTATTTGCAAGCATGGAGAACAAACTTAATGAGCAAGACGCCACGCTTAGATATGTAAAACGCGATCTAGAACCAGCTATATGGCAGCTTATTAAAGATAGGCCGGGCTCATGGGTAAACCCTGAGTATAAAAATTGGGACGAGCAGTTATTAGGTGCATTCAGCCAAACAGTGACAGTACTTGGGGCTGAGTATGGGGATAACTTGCAAAATTGGCAGTGGGGTAAAGTTAATGCGCTTAATATTGAGCACCCGTTTGCTAAACAAATGCCCATACTGGCTAAGCTTTTAAATATGCCTATAGCGCCAGCTTTTGGCGATAGCTACATGCCCGCTGTACAGGGCAAAAGCTTTGGTGCATCGCAGCGCTTTATTGCCCAACCAGGGCATTTAGAAAACGCCATTATGGCAGTGCCCGGTGGGCAGTCGGGGCATCCGCTATCCGCGTTTTATCGTGCAGGCTTTAGTGACTACATTGAAGGTAAGCACACGCCTTTATTGCCACAAACGCTTATACATCAAATAGTGATAGAGCCAGCACGATGAACTAAATTACAGTTAATCACGTTCTATATAATCATTAATAAATCAACAGAGAACTAAAATGAAAAAAATACTACCCGCATTAATAACAGGCTTATTACTTAGCAGTGCAACACATGCAGATGAAAATCCGGTAACGGCAGAAAAACTAAGCGACAGTGTGTATGTACTGTTTGGCCAAGGCGGTAACATTGCCGCAAGTGTAGGGGAAGATGGCATTTACATTATTGATGACCAATTTGCCAAGCTTTCAAACGACATTAAAAAAACCATTAGCGATTTAAAACCCGGTAGTGCAGAGTTTGTAATTAATACGCATCATCATGGCGACCACACTGGCGGCAACGAAAACTTTGCCAAAGCCGGTGCGCATGTCATTGCGCACGACAACGTACATAAGCGATTAGAAGAAAAACACGGTGCAAACTCAGATTACCTGCCACGCATTAGTTTTGGGCACGATTTAAAACTGCATTTTAATAACGAACACGCCCATGTAGTGCACTACGCCCATGCACATACCGACGGTGATTCGGTGATATTTTTTAATAACGATAACATAGTGCATATGGGCGATATTTACTTTAACTTTGGCAGCTTGCCGTTTGTAGATGTAGATAGCGGCGGCAGTGTTGATGGAATACTAGCAGCCGTAAATGACGTTATTAAGCAAATAGATGAGCGCACCATAGTGATACCCGGGCATGGGCCGGTAAGTGACCGTTCAGGACTGGAAACGTATGCTAAGCTTGTTAAAAAAGCCAAAGATTTAATGCTAAAAGCAATGCAAAATAACGCAAGCTTAGAGCAAGTACTAAAAGCCGATCCGCTGGCTGCGCTTAATCTTAAGTACGCAGGCTGGTTGCCAAAAGAGAAAGTGACTACACTTTTTTATCGCAGCTTAAAGTAGTACGCGTAACGTAAAAAACATGATACAAAGCTGAGTGTACTTTAGCGTACATTCGGCTTTTATTTTATTATGCCCAAAGGAGTTGTGTATGTCGGCAGAAAAAACCCACCTAGAAATTTGTAACTTAACAAAAGAGCAGTATCCGCAAATTAAAACCTTAATGGATCAGGCTTATCCTGATTTAGGTGGCGCGTGGCCAAGCCATACTATTTTTAGATTGATAGATCAGTTCCCTGAAGGGCAAATAGGCATTGTAGATGATGGCGTGCTGGTGGGTTTAGCACTAAGCGTGCAAGTAGACTATGCGCGTTTTTCAAATCCTCACACTTACGAAGACATAGCCGATGGGCACGACCGTGTATTTAGTGACTCCGACGGCGATGCGCTATACGGTTTAGATGTAGCAATTAGCGAAACCCACCGAGGCATGCGCTTAGGGCGCAGATTATACGATGCCCGTAAGGAGTTGTGCCGCCAATATAACTTACGCGCTATTTTAGCCGGTGGCCGTATTCCGCGTTATTACAATCACAGCAGTGAAATGACGCCAATGGAATACATTGAAAAGGTTGACCAAAAAGAGCTTTACGACCCAATTTTAAGTTTTCAGCTTTCTAACGACTTTCAGGTAAAACGGTTACTTAAAAAGTACCTGCCGGAGGATCAAGAGTCTGTAGGTTACGCCACCTTGCTTGAGTGGAATAACATAATGTACGAGCCAACCGACACCGTACTCGAATCAACTAAATCGATAGTGCGTATAGGTGCGGTGCAATGGCAAATGCGCTGTGTAGAGTCGGTTGACGAAATGCTCAAGCAGGTAGAATACTTTGTAGATACGGTATCTGACTACAAAAGCGATTTTATATTATTTCCGGAATTTTTTAACGCGCCACTTATGGGCTTAGGCGATCAGAATAATCAAACCGAAGCAATCCGCTATTTAGCCGAATATACCGAAACATTTAAAAACGCGATGTCGCGTATGGCAATAGAGTATAACGCCAATATTATTACCGGCTCTATGCCACTTGCCGAAGACGATAAAATTTATAACGTAAGTTACTTATGCCACCGTAGCGGTAAAATAGACGAGCAGCGAAAAATACACATAACCCCGCATGAACAAAATGATTGGGTGATTCAAGGCGGCGACAAAATTGCCGTGTTTGACACCGATGCTGGGCGTGTAGGTATTCAAATTTGTTACGATGTTGAGTTCCCAGAACTTTCGCGCATATTAGCCAAGCAGGGGCTTGATATACTCTTTGTGCCGTTTTGGACCGATACTAAAAATAGTTATTTACGGGTTCGCCATTGTGCGCAAGCGCGCGCAATCGAAAACGAATGTTATGTGGTTATTGCAGGTTCAGTGGGTAACTTACCTGAGGTAGAAAGCCTAGACGTACAGTACTCGCAATCGGCAGTGTTGACCCCGTCTGACTTTTCTTTTCCGCACGATGCAACATTAAATGAAGCCACACCTAATACCGAAATGTTACTATTCAGCGACCTTGATATGGATAAGCTAAAAATTCTTCATAGCGAAGGTACGGTGCGCAATTTAAAAGATCGCCGCGAAGATTTATACGACGTAATTTTGAAAAAGAGAGATGTTTAATGGCATGGGTTTATTTAGTCATTGCCGGCTTGCTTGAAATAGGCTGGCCAATTGGTTTAAAAATTTCACAAAATCCCGACACACGCTGGCAGGGTATAGTAATGGCAATTGCATTTTTAACAGCCAGTGGTTTTATGTTGTGGCTTGCACAAAAGCAAATATCAATGGGGACGTCCTACGCCGTATGGACCGGAATAGGTGCTGCGGGTACGTTTTTAGTGGGTATATTACTTTACGGTGATGCAGCCACGTTTGGCCGTATTGCTGGTGTACTCATGATCATTTGCGGTGTGATAACGCTAAAAATTAGCTCTTAAAAAGAGCGCTTAATACTCGCTTTAAAAGTTATAAGCAGCTTATAGTAGCGCAGGTTTAAAAGCCTGCGCTTTTTTATGTTCTCAATTTGGCAGTATCACCAAAATAGCGGCAATGGCTATAAGTATTAAGCCCGCGGTATCTTGCTTTTTAAGTGGCTGTTTGAGCCAAAGTACAGCAATTAGCATGGTAAAAAATACCTCTACCTGACCAAGCGTTTTAACATACGCTACGTGCTGTAAACTCATCGCGCTAAACCAGCCAATAGAGCCTACACAGCTAAAAGTACTAATTGCGGCAGTGGTGCCTTTATATTGCCAAAGTTTGCCAACAGTGTGTGGCTCTTTTAGTAATAAATAGCCAAGTAATATAAGCGTTTGTAGGCTTATTACAAACAGTAAAACCCATGCAGCTGAGTGTGGAAACAATAACCCTGAATTTAAGCTCGCTTCACGCACCCACAGTGATGTAAGGGCAAAGCTGGTACCACAGGCAAGGCCAAGTAACGCTGTTTTGCCATCAAAGTGTTTTACGCTGGTTATACCGCTAAGTAAAAGCACCGCAATAGCACCTAAAAATACACCCAGCCAACCAAGAAGGCTAAGCGCAGAACCAAAAAACAATACCCCTAAAATAGCCGCTACTAACGCCTCACTTTTAGCAAGCCCTGCACCTATGGCGTAATTATTCATTTTAAACAGCTTTACCATTAAGCCGGTGGCGAGTATTTGCATAACACTTGCGCCAATAACAAACCCCCAAAAGGCATTATTAAAGGTAGGTATGGCGGTATCTTCATATTGATAAAGACCATACAAATACACTGCAGCAATGGGGCCGGCTAAAATAAAGCGCGAGAGGGTTACGCCAGCTACACTTGCATGTGCGCTTAATTTACTTTGTAGGGCATTTCGCCATGCTTGCATAAAGGCGGCTAAAAAAGTGAAAAAGATCCAGGTCATGGGGGTCGTCGGTAAAAAAATAAGGTCTATAAGTTAACAATCTTTAGTTATTAATGCGATGCATTAAGGGTGATAGTGAATATTCATCACCTGCGACATTATGCCGCACTGCTTTATAGGTAAACTTAGCTATAGTAAGTATGATGTTATTGTTTAGCCGCCTGCGTATGTCATAAAACGTGTTGGCGGCTTTTTTGTGTATGTGTGTTATATGTATTGGTTAAATAACTAGGTTTTAAAATAAGAGAATAAATTATGACAACATTAGTAGTATGCGCATTACTTGCTGTATTAATGCCTTATTTTGCAAAAATACCAGTGGCCATTGCGATGGCAAAGCTTGGCCAATACGACAATAAACACCCGCGCTCTCAACAAGCAAAATTAACGGGCTTTGGTGAGCGTGCGCTCGCTGCTCATCAAAATTGTTTTGAATCACTAGCAGTGTTTGCCGTTGCTATTGCGGTGGTACTGGGAACTAACTCGGTAAATGCAGTAACCGAAACCTTGGCGGTTACTCATATAGTTTCGCGCACTTTGTATTGCATTTTTTATTGGTTGAACTTAGATATTATACGTTCGCTTGTATGGTTTATTGGCTTAGGCACTGCCATTGCCATGATTGTAGTGAGTATTTAATTTTATTGTTAAAACCACAAAGCAAGCGGCCTAAAAGGGCGCTTGCTTTGTGCTCTTGCATCACTCATTAGCCTTAATGCGATACTTTAATTCGCTCTATTAAATCGGTATTAGCAACCTCGCTGTTTATGGCAAAATCGAGCTGTACAAGTACATCATTAAAGCCTGACTCAGAGATTTTATACTCCCACTTTGCCAGCGCTTCTTTAGCCGATTTATCAAAAACGTCTGACGGCTTAGATTGAATGACACTAATGTTTTTTGTTCTGCCATTGGCGGCTATATCGTACTTTAATACAACCGAGCCGCTAATGCCTTGCTTAGCGGCTTGGGCTGGGTAGACAGGTTCAATGCGTATTGTTGGTGAAATATGATCCTCTTTCGTTATTTCAGTTTGGGGCTGTTTTGCTATGGCTAAACCGCTAAGCATGCTTGTTGCTATTAGCAGTAAGCCACCTTTGGCAAGGCGAGAGTGATTGCCACTGTGCTTTATATTGGTAAGTCGTTGTAACATGGTTTTTTTATCTCCGTAGTGTGAATAAGCCATTAGGCCTGCGGGCGTTGCTGCCGCGCAGTTAACTAAGGCTTTGCTGTATAAAATGTGTTGGTGTGTGGTTTTATTGGCAAGTACCCGCTGATCACAAGTTAGCTCCTGCAAGCGTCTAAAGCTTGCGTAAGCCATCCACGCGAGAGGGTTAAACCACATTAAAATAGTAGTCAGTAACAGCAGGGCATTTATTAGGTTATCTTTGCGTTTTATGTGCACAGCCTCATGCTCTAAAATAAGTGCCAAAGTGGCTTTATCAAACTGGGTTTTGTAATTACTAGGCAGTATGAGCTTACTTTGCAAAATACCTACCACCATTGGCGATGCAATATGGTTACTGGTATAGGTTTTAATGTGTGAGGTTAGAGTGTGTTCGCTATTAATTAAATAATTGAGCTGCAGGTTTTTTATAAAGCGAATATGCACAACAAACGCTACGTTAAACAGCACTAGGCTAACCACTACATAAAGCACGGCCCAATTTAGGCCTAAGTTATTAATAAGGGGCTGGTTCGGCGTTATTAAATAATGGCTAATGGCGCTGTTTTGTAGTGGCTTAATGTTACTTGGTAAGTTTGCAACCAGTAACGATACGGGGATTAGGCATACTAATTTATACACAAAGCCTGGGCCAAGCAGCCTTAAACTAAAACGCTCACATATAATAAACCCGCCAAGCATTATGCTGAGTAATAATTGCTGCTCTAGTAACCAGTTAAACAGGGTTTGAATATCCATAGCCACTCCTTACTTTTGGTTTTTTTCCCAGTCATCAATGACCTTTTTTAGCTCGTTTATATCTTGCTGCGAAAGCTGCTCTGATTTAGCAAACCCGCTTACCAGCGGCGCTATACGGCCACTAAAAAAACGCTCAATAAAGTTTTTGCTTTCTTTTAATGTGTAGTCGGCGCGCTCCATGCAGGGGGTATAAATATATTGGCGGCCGTCTTTTTCAAAGGTCAGTGCGCCTTTTTTAACTAATCGACCCAGTAGGGTTTTAATGGTTTTTTCGTGCCATTGTTTGTCATCGCTTAAGCGCTCAATAATTTGGCTGGCGGTTGCTGGGTAATTAATCCAAAGCGCATCAAGCACGTCGAATTCTGCTTTTGATAACTCAATCATTTTATTGCCTACAAATGTAATCTTTAAGTTAAGACTACGCCTGTAATCTATTTTTGCAAGGTTATTTTTTAACTTTTTTGTGCGCTATTTAAACGAAGGTTAGGTTTTTGAAATATCTGTTTTATTAATTTGTATATAGTGGTTTTCAGGGAGGTTTAGTTTTGAAAGAGCAAGTTCGCTAAATTGTGCCCGATATAAATCAATTACTTTAAAGCCGCAGTACTGCGCCATTTTACGTATTTGTCTGTTAAGCCCTTGCTTTAAAATAATACTAAACTGGTTGTCAGCTATTTTTGTTACTTCACACGGTAAGGTTACTTGTTTATCTACGGGGATTCCTGCGGCCATTTTTTCGCAAAACGCATTATTAATAGGTTTATCTACCGTGACTAAATAACGTTTGGGCTGGTGGAAGTCAGGGTGAATAAGTTGATTACAAAAATCTCCGTCGTTGGTCAAAATAAGCAAGCCACGAGAGTCTTTATCTAATCGGCCAATGGGGTAAACCCGAGTGAGGGTAGGTAAATGGTGAATAAGGCTCGTAGGGTCATTTTCATTTAATTTGCAGTCAATACCTACAGGCTTGTGGTACGCAAAATAAACCAAATCGGCAGCCCCTTTTACTGCTTGGCCATTAACTATTACGTCGTCTTGCTCATTAACGTGATCAATATGATTAGCAGGGCGATTATTTACCGTTACTACCCCTTCATCAATTAAACGCGATGCCTGTTTTCGTGAGCACACACCAGCGTGAGCAATGTATTTAGCGAGTCGAATTTTATTGCTCATAAGCTTAAAAGGCAGTGATGTAATAATTTGATCGCGATTATAGCAAAGGTGCGTATCTATAAAGTTACTTTTTATTAAAAGGCGATTGTTATGGGTATGAAATTTTCTGAGTTAAAAAAGCACGAACCATTACAAAAAGTGGTCGCGCACTCCCTTGAAATGGCGCTCTATCAAGTGTCTGTCATTATAAATAACGTAGAGTATTACGTTACTGAAGAAAATGGCGAGTTTGTTAAAGCGCTCAGCCCGCTGCATATTCAAAAACGTTTTGAAAAAATAGCCTACGCCGAAATGGTACTGCGCCATACTAGCGCTTACGATGAAATGTGCGGCCAACCCGAAAAAACAAGCAGCAATTTGCTAGAAGTACCTTATGGAAAAAATAACCTTTTTTAATTAAGTTTGTTTGCTAGTATCTGCTTCTTTAAGGGCGGTACATGTATCAATTAAAAGCAGATAATACCGATGCGTTAAACTCAGCGCTTCGCACTAAAATAGTTGAATTTAACGCACAGCACTTTGATGCGCAAAGAGTGCCATTAGGCTATAAATTTGTTGATGAGCAAGGTGAGCTTGTTGCAGGTATTAGTGGGTGTGTGTTTGGAAATTGGCTGATGATTAGTTGGCTTTGGTGTAGCGATACCGCGCGGGGCAAGGGGTTAGCAGGCAAGCTTATAAATGCGCTTGAGCTTGCTGCTATTGAGCGCGGCGCTAATACCGCACAGCTCGATACGCTTGATTTTCAGGCCAAGCCTTTTTATGAAAAGCGCGGATACGTGGTTAAGTATCAGCTTAACAACTATCCGCGTTCTGGTACGCGTTACTTTATGGAAAAAACGCTTTAACTTTTGCTGTCTATTTTGCTTTTAGCGGCTCGCCTTCAAAGGTAACACCCAAAAATGGCGTTGCCTCTGGCGCTAACATAAACGTGCGAATGTTCATGTGATCATCGCCCTTAGGGTTTTGTAGTACGTCTTCGCGGTAAAACTTACCAAAGCAATCCAATGTATTTTGTTTACTTAAATCGTTTAATTTAGCAAACGCAAAAATTTTACATGAGCCGTTGTTCTCGCTTGCAGAGCTAAGTAAGCCGTGGTTATTAAATCCACACGCGGTAAAATCGTAATTAGCTTCTATTACCGCCATGGTATCGCTAAATTGTATGCTTTTAGGGTTGTCTGCAAGTTGCTGTAAAAAATCGTTTAGGGTCATGTTTTTTCCTTAAATTTAAATTATTTAGCACTCAACTCTAACTCATCTGTTTGTTGATTTATATTAAATTTAAATCTAGATAAAAAGTTCATTCCTAACAAACCTTGGCCGCGGGTGTTTTCAATACTGAGCACTTCAAAACCGTAAATAGTTTGCATCCCTACTTTAAACGACTCAATTTGGTAGCGTTTTACTCTAATTTGCCCATTCGCCGTGTTTACGGTTACATCGCCTAAATACAGGGGTCTGGGTGAAAGTTGGTTAAGCACGTCACTCGAAAGAGAAGTAATACTTGCGCCGGTATCTATCATTAGCTCTGTTTGGATTGAGCTATTTAGCTCGGTGCTAATTAAGTAATGTGCGCCGTAGGGGGTAAGCGCAATAAAGTCATCTTGCGATTGAGCTTTCTCTATCATTGCGTGTAAGGCAGTTACTTCGGCTTGTAGTGGGTGATTTGATGGCATGCGCTCAATAGTTGTTAAGGCGCTAATAAAGTCCTCTAGTTGATAATAAGCATGAGCGAGTGCGTATAAAAAATGGCTATTGTCGTTTTGATAGTCGAGCCAAATTTGAGTTTGTTCAATAATTGTTTGCCAATTTTGCTGCTCACTCAAACTATGCAGTTCGTTTGTCGTTAAATGCACAAGGCGCCTATCTACAGGGCCTTGTTGGTGCTTATTTAATAATGGGTAGAGCTCAAATAGCGCAATAATTGCGTTTTGCCGTTGCCCGCTTTTTACTAGGTAATCAACGTGTAAAGTGAGTAACTCGGTATTGTAAGGGTCTTTATTTAAAAGTGCATTTAACAATGACTGGCTAAGTGGTAGGTTTGTGTTTAGCCATTGCTTTAGTTGTGCTACCCACGAAGCGTATAAAGTATGTGCTTTTTTTGGAGCGTTTAGATTTAGTTGTTGATACGTATTTAGAGCATCATCAAATTTGTGTTGTGTAAATTGCTGTTGAGCTTGGCTGAGCAGGTTACTTTTTGGCGCTTTGATGCTCTTGCCGCTGTGGGTTTTTTGTGTGCCAACTACAGGCTGTTTTTGTGGCCACAATAAGTAAGCGTTTAGGCTAAGCGAGCCTATTAATAGCAAGGTAATTAGCTTGGTATAATGGCTCATTGCAACCTCTTCGTTCTATTTAGGCTATTTGATAAAGTGCGCTAAGGCATGAATATTCGCAATTTCAACATCGGCAAGGCCTTTGTAGTGATAAGCCGCGCCTTGGTCGTTTAACCAAACCGATTGGCAGCCTGCATTATTAGCGCCTTGTACGTCGGTATCTAGGCTATCGCCAATATGTAAAATTTCACTTTTAGCCACGTTTAAGTGCACGGCGGCTTTATCAAACAGTGTACCGTGGGGTTTGGCTTTACCGTGCATACCAGCTTGCAATACTAGCGCAAATTTATCGCGTAAGTTAAAGCGCTCAATTTCAACATTGCCATTGGTTATTGCAACCAGCGTAAAGTGCTGGGCTAAGTTATCTAGCAGCTTTAGTACGTCGTCGGTTACCACTATTTTACTGCGCGCATCGGCAAAGGCGTTATAGGCAGCATCGGCATGATGCTCTACCTCTTGCTCATTAAAATCTAGCTTTGAAAGGGCTAAGCGTAGCGTATGTTGGCGCCATTTAGTTACATTATCAGCAAGCTCTGGTAACTGTAATACAGCCTCGTTGCGGCATTGTTGCCAGTATTTTGGGCCTTGTTGTAAGTAGCTGGGTAGCGCGTTTAAATAATCTTGCTGGGCTTTAACCGCGGCTTTTATTATGGGGTGGTTGTTATACAGTGTGTCGTCTAAATCAAAGCTCATAACTGAAAAAGGGCGAGGAGCACGATTAAATCGGATCATAATTACATTCCTAATCGGTTTGTTTTTTAGCGCGCGGATGAGTGTTGTCGTACACTTTTGCTAAATGCTGAAAATCTAAATGCGTATATACTTGCGTAGCCGATAAACTACTGTGCCCTAATAATTCTTGCACAGCGCGTAAATCGCCAGATGATTCTAAAATATGAGAGGCAAACGAGTGGCGAAGTTTATGCGGGTGCACTTGTGAGCTAATGCCTTGTTTTATTCCCCACTCTTGCATGCGTAAGCGAACTTGGCGAACCGAAATACGATTTTTTTTACTGCTTAAAAACACCGCCATTTCGTCAGGCTTTGCAAATTGCCCCCGTATGTTGAGCCAGTTTTTTAACGCTGTGAGCGCTTTGCGACCCACGGGAATGAGGCGCTCTTTGTTACCTTTACCTTTGACTAATATTTCGCCGCTTGCGGTGTTTATATCGCGTAAGTTGGTGCCAACTAACTCGCTAATGCGCAGTCCAGATGAATACATAAGCTCCATCATAGCTTTGTCTCGTATGGCTAATGGGTCGTCATCGTTAATCTCTAGTAGGCTTGCCATCTGATCTACATCGAGATTTTTAGGCAAAGGCTTAGAAAATTTAGGCCCTTTAATGCCTTGTGCTGGATTATGATAATGCGCATGCTGAGCAATGTTTTTGGCTTTTAAAAATTTATACAAACTACGAATGCAGCTTAATTTTAAACTAATAGTGCGCCCACTTAATTGCTTTGAACGAAGCGCCATGCTGTAGCGGCGAATATGCTCGCCTTGTACGCCAAACCAGTCATCACATAATTTACTAAAATACAGGGCGGCAAAGTTTAGTTGGCTAACATACTGATTTACAGTGTGCTCTGAGTACTGTCTTTCGTACTTTAAATAGTCACTAAATAAATGAATGGGTGTACGCCAATGCTCACTTAATTGCTCAGTGTTAGGCGTCTCGTCGCTCATGCCAATTCCAACAGCCTAAGTTGCAATGCATGAACAAAATCAAGCACGAATAGATTATCTTGTGCGGGTTCAAAATGGTTTTCATCATGGCTGCCAAAGGCCAATATAGCGACGGGTTTTTCAGCGCAACCAATAAGATAAATAGCAGAAGACTGCGTGTTTTCGCAAAATAATAGCTCACGCTCTTGCTGATTAACGCGTCCTAAGTAGTGCCCAAATTGGCTAAGGCGGTGCTCAATAAGCCCATCTAAAGTGTTGTTGTATTTAACCAACCTACACTCGCTAATGTGTGGGCTGGTACAAATAATATTGCGCAAATTTGCGGCAAGCGTATTAAAGTCGTAGTTTGTCCACAGTTGGCGGTGGCATTGGCTAAACAAGCGATACACTAGCTCATTTTGCGTAGCGTGTTCGCTCATACTGTGTATTTGATTTTTTAACTGAGTATTGTGCTCGCGCAATTGGCGCTGTTGTATGTGCACAAGCGAGGTGGCGCCTTGCGTTTTGTGATGTAACTCAAGTTGTGCAAGCAGCTCTGGCTGCTCTATTAAAAAATCAGGGTGGCGCGCTAAATACTCAGCGACTTGCTCTTTTGTTAGCTCGCTCATAAGGCAACTTGCCCATCAAATACATGCTCGGCTGGGCCGGTCATGCGGACAGGGTGGCCTTCGCCGCTCCAACGTACTTGTAAAGTGCCGCCGGGTAAATCAACTTGTACCGTGGTGTTAAGTTTGCTTTGAATGTGGCCAATTACCATTGCTGCGCAGGCACCCGTGCCACACGCTAGGGTTTCACTAACGCCGCGCTCCCATACCCTAAGTTTAATATGATCTTGCGATACCACCTGCATAAAGCCAATATTGGCACGATTTGGAAAACGTTCGTGGTTTTCAAGCAGCGGACCAAGCACCTCAACTTGTGCGGTAGCTATATCGTCAACTTCTAACACGCAATGCGGATTACCCATAGACACAGCGCCACTAAATACAGTGTGCTCTTGGGCTCTTATTATATAAGTTAGTTCTCGCTTGCTGGCTTTAAGCGGGATTTTAGCAGGCTCAAAATTAGGATGGCCCATGTTTACCGTCACTTGCCCGTCTTTTTCTATGTATAGCGTGAGGTTGCCCGACTTAGTCGAGACACTAATTTTGTGCTTGTTAGTTAAGCCTTTCATGCGCACAAAGCGGGCAAAACAGCGTGCGCCATTTCCGCATTGTTCTACTTCATTGCCATCGGCATTAAATATACGGTAATGGAAGTCGAGATCAGGGGAGTAAGGGGCTTCAACCATAAGTAATTGGTCAAAGCCAATACCAAAGTGGCGATCAGCCAGTTTTTTGATTTGATCGCGAGACAAAAATACATTTTGTGTAATGTTATCAATTACAACAAAGTCGTTGCCTAAGCCGTGCATTTTGGAAAAATTAACTAACATAGCGCTCTAATTCGGGTTTGCTCTGCGCTAATCATGCCACAGAGCAGCGCCTTAACAAAAACGTTTATGGTAAAATTTTCTCACCTTGATAAAGGCTCTCGATGGTTTCGCGTTGGCGAATAAGGTGGTGTTGCTCACCATCTACCATTATTTCGGCCACGCGTGGGCGAGAGTTGTAGTTTGAACTCATTGTAAAACCATAGGCACCAGCACTTCGCTGCGCCAATAAGTCGCCTTGCTTAAGCGCTAGCTCGCGGTCTTTTCCTAAAAAGTCGCCGGTTTCGCACACTGGGCCCACAATATCAAAGTTATGTGTTGGAGTGTCGTCATCACGCACCGATACAGGAATGATTTTTTGCCATGCCTGATAAAGCGAAGGGCGAAGCATGTCGTTCATACCCGCATCGACAATGGCAAAAAATTTATCTTGGTTTTGCTTAATAAATTCAACCTGCGTAACTAAAATTCCAGCATTAGCGGCTATAGCGCGCCCTGGCTCAAAAATAAGTTCAAGGTGTTTGTAATTGGCTAAGCGCTCGGTAACTTGCGCAGCATATTCACTTGGGTGAGGTGGCTGTTCATCATTGTAAGGAACGCCTAACCCGCCGCCAATATCTAAATGAGTAAGCTCAATACCATTTGCTTTAAGCTCATCTATTAATGCCATTAGCTTATCAAGCGCTTCTAAAAAAGGTTTAACCTCAGTTAATTGCGAGCCTATGTGGCAATCTACACCAGTGACTTTTAGACCAGGTAAAGACGCCGCATGCTGATAAACGCTCACAGCCGTTTGAATATCGATACCAAATTTGTTTTCTTTTAAACCGGTAGAAATATACGGGTGTGTTTTGGCATCTATATCAGGGTTTACACGAATAGAAATAGGGGCTTCTAAATTTAACTCGCACGCTACCTCAGAAATACGCTCAAGCTCTGAGGCCGATTCAACGTTAAAACATTTAATACCTAACTTTAGTGCATAAGCAATTTCGTCGGCGGTTTTAGCCACACCTGAAAACACCACTTTACTGGCATCACCGCCGGCTTTTATTACACGCGCCAGCTCACCTTTAGACACTATGTCAAACCCTGAGCCTAAACGCGCTAATATATTTAATACTGCAATATTAGAATTAGCTTTAACTGCGTAGCACACCAAGCTTTTATGATTTTTAGTGGCATTTGCAAAGGCTAAATAATGGCGCTCAAAAGTAGCACGCGAGTACACATAACACGGCGTACCATAGTGCTGAGCAATTGTGGCAATACTGACATCTTCGGCAAATAATTGATTGTTTTGATAGTTAAAATAATCCATTTATTGCTCCTGCACTTGCTCTGTGTTGGTTTTTTTTACGGGCGTTGGCTGTGCCGTATTAGGGGGTGTGTTTTGCTCAGCCTGTTGTTCTGGTAAATACAAAGGCCCGCTTTGGCCGCAGCCAGCTAATGCACTTAGCAGTAAAGTACTTATATATAGTCGTTTTAATTGTAAGGTATGTGTCGCTTTCATTAGATTAATACGGTTGCTGGCTTTATAATCGCAGAGTAACAGAATATCTAAAAAATGCAGCTATTCGCGGATGATTTTATTCCTGTTACACTAGCTGTATATAAACCGTATCCAATATTAGGCAGCTCGCCTGCAAAGGAAAATTACAATGACTGAACACGAATATCACCAATTAGCCGAAGCTCTTATGTTCACAATTGAAGAGCAAGTTGATGATTGCGAAGCAGATTTAGACTACGAATCGGCAGAGGGTATTTTAGAAATAATTTTCCCTGATAAAAGTAAAATTGTAATTAACAAACAAGCGCCTTTGCATCAAGTGTGGGTTGCGACTAAATTTAATGGCCACCATTTTGAAATGCGTGACGGCCAGTGGATTGATAACCGCTCGGGCGCAGAGTTTTGGGAGTTTATGAACCAAGCGTCTACTCGCCAAGCTGGCCAAGAAATTAAGTGGCAATCAAGCTTATGAGTTTAGAGTTTGCACAATACCCAGCGCAAGGTGAGCACAAAGCCACTGTTATTTGGTTACATGGTTTAGGCGACTCTGGCGATGGCTTTGCTCCGGTTGCACCGCAACTTAACTTACCCAGTGAGCTTGGTATACGATTTATTTTTCCGCATGCGCCTATTCAACCGGTCACCATAAATGGTGGCATGGAAATGCGCTCGTGGTACGACATTAAATCTATAGAATTAGACAAACGTGCCGATGAACAAGGCGTGAGAGATTCAGCCGAAAAAGTGCAAGCCCTGATCAATCAAGAAATTGAAAATGGTATACCTGCCGATAAAATTATTTTGGCGGGCTTTTCGCAAGGGGGCGTGGTGTCTTTACATTTAGCGCCGCGATTTGAGCACAAACTTGCAGGTGTTATGGCGCTGTCTACTTATATGTGCGTGCCTGAAAAGCTAGCGCAAGAAGCAAAGCATACTGATTTAAATGTATTTATGGCTCATGGTAGCCAAGATAATGTAGTGCCGCATAGCGCGGGTAGAAGTGCGTTTGAAGTATTAACAGCACATAACATGGATGTAAGCTGGCAAGAATACCCTATGGCTCATCAGGTTTGCGCAGAAGAACTGCAAGCTATTCGCCAATGGTTAATTGCCCGTTTAAGCTAATTTGGAGCCGCTGAGGTCAATATGAGTCAAAAAATAGTTATTAAAGCAAATGTAAAACGCGAACCACAAAATAGTGTACCTAATGTAAGCTACGAGTGGCATTGGCGTCGTATTGCGAGTGTTTCTATGTTGGTAGCAATGACCTCTGCAGCGGTTGTGTATGGCTTAACTAGCTCGGTAAATGCCGAGCAGGGCGAGCAATCTAATGAGCAATCGCCGTATTCACCTTTAAGCGACAACACAGCAGATAATGTTGAGCCCACGGTGAGTATAAATGACGAGCAAACGCGCCCAAATGAGCTTATAAATGATATAGCAGATGTTGCGCCAGCGGTGCTTGAGGATGAAAGCGTTAATAATACTTCGTTAGCGCAAAGCAATAATGAGCAAACGGATATAGAACCAATTGCTAGCGTTCAAAGCAATCAAGTTTCTGTTATTGAGCAATCAGATACTGAACTCGCTGAGCCTATCGCTAATCAGCCGCTTACAAGCACGCAGTTAAGCGCATCACCCAATGAACAGTTCACAGATATTGAAAACGACGACGGCTCGCTAACTAGCAGTGAAGGTTTTTCATCTAATGCGCACATTGCCAGTGTTGCGTTAGGCGCACAAATTGATACAGGTAAAATTAGCCGTGCAGTGCTTACTCGCAAAGTAAGTAAGCGCGAGCCCACGAATGTATTTGCTGCAGATATCCGCTTAAATCAGTTTGAAGAGGCACTTTCGTTTTTTAGTGAGCTTAAAAACCTACAAGGCCAACAAGTAAAGCATGTATGGTCTTATGAGGGTGAAACTATGGCTGAGATTTCGCTTAATGTTACCTCGCCGCGCTACAGAACGTACTCAACCAAAAATATTATGAATACACAAACAGGCCATTGGCGTGTAGATGTTGTTGATGAGCAAGGTAATTTAATTGCTCAAAAAGAATTTAGAATTTTAGCTAATTAAGCTTGGCTATTAGCTGTAACTATTTGGATACCCCTATGACAGAAAAAACAAAGTTAGTACGCATTGCAACCCGTAAAAGTGCTTTAGCGCTTTGGCAGGCTGAATTTGTAAAAGCACAGCTTGAGCATTTTCATGCTGATGTGCGCGTAGAATTAGTCCCTATGTCTACTCAAGGGGATATTATTTTAGATACACCGCTTGCTAAAATTGGTGGTAAAGGCTTGTTTGTTAAAGAGCTTGAGCAGGCAATGTTAGATGGTCGCGCGGATATAGCAGTGCATTCAATGAAAGATGTACCCGTAGAATTTCCAGAAGGCTTAGCACTGCACACAATTTGTGAGCGTGAAGACCCGCGCGACGCGTTTGTATCAAATAACTTTGCCAATTTAAGCGAATTACCACAAGGCGCTGTAGTCGGTACTTCTAGCCTTCGTCGTCAGTGCCAAATTAGAGCTTTGCGCCCTGATTTAGTCATTAAAGACTTACGTGGTAATGTTAATACTCGTTTAGCTAAGCTAGATGATGGCCAGTACGATGCGATTATTTTAGCCGCAGCCGGACTGCTACGTTTAAAAATGGACGAGCGTATTGCTGATTATATCGAGCCTGAGGTATCTCTACCTGCTAACGGACAAGGTGCAGTCGGCATTGAATGTCGCATTGATGATGAAGTAACAAAAGCCTTATTGGCCCCACTTGAGCATACCCAAACACGCATTCGTGTAAATGCAGAGCGTGCTATGAATCGTCATTTAGAAGGTGGCTGCCAAGTACCAATTGGTGCCTACGCATTAGTTGATGGCGAGCAAGTGCATTTACGCGGCTTAGTGGGTGCGGTAGATGGTAGTGAAATTTTACATGACGAAGTAACCGGTCATATAAATGATGCAGAAGCTATCGGTGTGCAGCTTGCTAAAAAATTATTAGCGCAAGGCGCCGACAAAATATTAGCAGAAGTATATAGAGACGCATAAATGACACATATCCTGATAACTCGGCCCGAAGGAAAAGGCGCAGCCCTTGCTCAGCAACTTGAGCAAGCGGGTTATCAGGCGTCATTATTTCCTGTTTTAAAAATATCCTACCTTACGCCTTCTACTACCGAGCTAAGCCCGCTAATTAATGCCGATAAAATTATTTTTATCTCTCAAGATGCCGTTACTGCCCTTGCGCAATTAAAGCCAACAATAAATACCAAAGCGCAATTTTACGCAGTAGGGCAGCAAACTGCAGATACTATTTATGCGTTATTTGGCGTGCGAGCAGCAGTGCCTAAGCTACATGATTCTGAAGGGTTATTGGCGCTAAACTCGTTAGCTGAGGTTGATGGTAGCAATATTGTATTAGTAAAAGGCCAAGCGGGGCGCCCTGATATTGCCAAAACCTTAAAGGCGCGTGGGGCATTTTTAAATAACTGTGTGGTATACAAGCGCGAGCCAATAAGCGCTGAAAAAACCAACTGGACAGACCACTGGCAAAGCCTGAAAGTACAAGGTATAGTCATAACCAGTAATGCAGCAGTTGATGCAATATTTAATAACCTGACTGAACAACAGTTACAGTGGTTACAACAGTGCCGATTTTATGTTGCTAGCGAGCGTATAGCCGCTTATTTACAACAGCAACAGGTAAGCTCGGCTAATATACACATTGCCGCAGGGGCAAGCGATACCGCTATGTTTTCCTGCATAAAACAGCAAGGTAGCAAGATGAGCGAACAGTCAAAGCCAGTAACGGCAGATAATACACCAACCACTAAGGCAGCGGCCTCTGCACAAAAAAAAGAGGCAGCTAAAGCACACAGTAAACCACATAACGATAAGCAAAAAATAAGTAAATTAGCGGTATTAGCGCTGATCATTTCGCTTATTGTTGCCTGTGGTGTGGGGTATGAGTTTTACCAAAAACTCAATGCAGGTAAAGCCCAAAATGTAGCTGTTAATGAACTAAAAGAAGAAAACGCGTTATTGTCACAAGAGTTACAGGCGCTCAAGTCGGCGCAATCTAATCTTCAGCAAGCATTGTTCAATAGTGAGCAAAAAGTGGCAGCTGCGCTTAATGAAAGTGCAGAGAGTAACCAGCAACAATTAAAAGCAGCATTGCAACAAGCTCAGCAGCAAGGCGCTTCACTAAACCCGCAAGAAGTAACCAGCTTACAACGTATGGCTGAGTTTAAACTGTGGGCTGAAAAAGATTACCAAGGTGCCAGCGCTGTACTTAAACGCTTAGATGCCTTATTGAGTGAACACCCAGGTACTGTTGCAGTTCGTCAAGCAATAACACAAGACATTCAAACACTAGATAGCTTAAAACCTATCCCAACAGAAGCCATTTACTTAAAACTTAATAGTGTGTTATCAAACATAGATAAGCTTGCATTTAATGTCGTTAACATACCGCAAGAAGCAGCAGAAATTGAAAAAAATGCCTTGAGTGAAGATGTAAGCGATTGGCAGCAAAACCTAAGTAATAGCTGGAATAAGCTAGTTGATAGCTTTATTACTATTCGCCAGCACGAAGGGGTTGCTATAGAGCCACTGCTAACCGATCAGGAGCGCCACTTAATTAATCAACGTATTAAATTAAATGTGACGCAAGCTCAAGATGCATTAATGAGCAAACAAGCGAGCATTTATTTTAGTGCCATAAGTGAGGCAAAGCGTCTTGTTAATGAGTACTTTAAACAAGATGACGAGGCGACAAAAGTGGTTATAAATGCACTAACTAGCCTAGAAAAAGAGCCATTAAACTTTAACCCTGAAGTAAACTTACAAAGTACACAGCAGGTTAAGGAGTGGGCGCAATGATAGGGCTTATAGTATTAATTGTTGCGATTGTTTTAGTTTTAGCGATTACGCCATTTGTACTGGATGAAAAAGGCTATGTGCTGATCTCGTTTAACAACACCACGATTGAAGGCACGATTGTATCGTTTTGTATTATGGCGGTAATTAGTGCAACTATTTTGTTTTTAACTTACAAATTAGTGCGCTATTTATTGTCGATTTATCATAATACTAAACATGGTTTCTTTGCGCGTAGCGAAGAGCGAAAGCAAGCAGCTATAGAGCAAGCCTTATGGAGTGCAATAAACGATGATTACGAGCTTGTTGAGCAAACGTTATCAGGTAATAGTGTACCCAGTAAGTTTGAAGATATACGCTTAGCGCTATTAGCAAAAGCAGCGCTTGCTAATAACCAAACCGACAAAGCTCTAGAGCGTTTATTTGAAATTAGCCCAGAGCAGCAACTTAACGTTGCTAAACTTTGGATAGCCAGTGGCGATAGCAGTGCAATAGAATCGCAAATGCGTGCTAACAGCGATTCAAAAAAAGCGACACCACTTGAGCTTAAGCTATACGCCGAAATACTTGTACAGCAACAGCACTTTAGTGCACTTGAAGACTTTTTACCGCGTTTACTTCGTAAAAAAGTCCTTAACGATGCGCAGTGGACACAGCTGTTTAATGCCTATTTTAATGCACAAGCTAGCGATAAAATCACTGAAAAATATAAACAACTTCCTAAAAAGCTACAAGCTCATGCTAATACAGCTTACTTAATGCAAATGGCTAAAGTGGGCCAGTTAAGTGCGATTGAAAGTGACTTAATTAAAATGGTGAAGCACGACGAGCAACATGCTCAGCTGGCCAATATATTAAGTAACGCCACCTCGGCAGAGGCTGTAAAGCTTCAAAGTAGTATTCAAGAGCGCCTGAAAAAAGATGATGCAAACAACGCATTATTACTCTCGCTTGCGTGTTTAGCTAATGCTCAAGGCGATTATGAGTTAGCCGCAAAGGTTTTTGATAAAGCCTTGAATATCGAAAACAAAAAGCAATTTGCTCAGCAAGCAGCGCTTAGCTATAAAAATACCGCACAAGCCGATAAAGCACTCGTTTTGTATCAATAAAGGCTACACTTATACTTTTGCAGCTTTGATATTCGGGAGCATTGGGTTGAAACACTTTTTCATTGTCACTGTAAGTTTAGCGTGCGCTTACTTTTTTACCGGATATTTTAGTAATTTACTATTAGCGATAGATGGCTACGCAGTGGCTGTGTGGCCGCCTTCGGGAATTGCGCTTGCTGGCTTTTTAATTTGGGGCAGAAAGAGCTTACTAGGTATTGTTTTAGGGGCTTTTTTTACTAACCTCATTCATTTAGAAAGCGCCTCAGCGATATTTCAGTTAAGTGTATTTATGCATGCTGCGGCTGTTACCTTTGCTGCTACTTTACAAGCATGGGTAGGTAGCCAATTGGTCACTAAAGTGATTAAAGCACCACTCGATTTATCTTCTTTAAAACACTGTATTCAAAGCCTCGTTGTTGCCGGCCCATTGTGCTGTGTTATAGCTGCAGGTGTAGGCACCAGCTTATTAATTTTTAATGGCGTTATTGTGTCTCAAGCCGGTTGGGATACGTTTATAGCGTGGTGGATAGGCGACAGTATTGGAGTGCTTGTTTTTACTCCGCTTATGCTGGCGGCATTTAATTATTCACAGGTAAATTATCGCCTACAAGTTATACTGCCCTCACTGTTAATTTATATGGTTATAAGTATTAGCTTTTATGGCGCGGCCAGTGTAAAAAAAGAAAAAAACATTCAAAAAGAAGAGCTGAAAATATTAGCCACTCAAGATGCTATCAACAATAAAATTAACGAAATAACAGCACATCTCGCCTTACTGGCGACCTTTTTTTCTAGTAGTGACGATGTGAGCTTTACTGAATTTAAGCAGTTTACTTCTAAGCAGCTTAGTTACAGCGAAGAAATTTTAGCATTTGAGTGGGTGCCCTACTTACCAAGTGAAAACCTAGCTCAGTATATAGAGGCTAATAACAACACCGAGCTGGCTAAATATAGCTTAAAAGAAAGAGCAAAAGATGGCAGTTGGCAGGCCGCACCCCCACGAGATTTTTACTACCCCGTACAATACGCACATCCTTTGTCGGGAAATGAAGACGTAATTGGCTTTGATCTTGCCTCAAATGAGGTAAGGCGATCTGCATTAATAAAAGCAAAAGTGTTAAATGAGTTGGTGATCAGTGAGCCAATAAATTTAGTACAAAACGAAGCTGAGCGCGGCGTGTTGTTTTTTCATCCGGTGTTTGGCAACAATATTACCGAAGACGATTTTAAAGGTTTTGTGGTAGCCGTTGTTAGTTTAGAAAGACTATCTAACGCGGTGTTATTTGATCAAAACAACGGCGTTGCAGTGAGCTTTACAGACACCACAACAGAGAATAATGCACAGCCTATTTTTATTGCCGATCACCAGCAACTATTGCCGTTAAAAGACTATAAGTTATTGGTAGGTAAGCGGGTGTGGCAGGTGGAGCTGCATCAGCCAATGCAACGAGAGTCATGGTTAGTTTACTGGCTTGCACAAATAGCAGGCATGTTATTTGTTTGGCTGCTTATTACCTTTTTAATATCGGTAACGGGTACCAATATTCGTATACGTGAGCAGGTAGCAAAACAAACAAAAATTTTACGCTTAGAAAAGCAAAAGGCCGATGAAGCCAATGAAATAAAAAGCCAGTTTTTAGCAAATATGAGCCACGAAGTTCGCACGCCTATTAATGGTATTAAAGGGCTGCATTATTTAGCCCTACAGCAAAACGATTGGCAGCAAGCTCGCAGCTATATTGAGCAAGCAGATGGGGCACTGGGCGTACTGCTAAGAGTATTAAATGATGTGCTCGATTTTTCTAAAATGGAAGCAGGTAAACTTGATTTAATTCAAGAGCCAATTGATGTAGGCACACTCAGTGAAGAAGTGGCTAATTTGCTGCAGTTTGATATAGAAGCAAAGTCGCTAGAATTTATGCTTGATTACGATAAATCAAGTAACTTGGTTATCAACACCGACCCAATACGCTTAAAACAAGTTTTGCTAAACCTAATCAATAATGCCATTAAGTTTACGGCTAAAGGCAGCATCACACTCAAAGTGTGGCAATCTAAAAAAATGACTTACTTTAGCATTAACGATACCGGTATTGGTATTAGTAAAGAGGCGCAAAAACAGCTCTTTAAACCGTTTGCACAAGCAGATAGCTCTACCTCGCGTCAATATGGCGGCACGGGCTTGGGTTTAAGTATATGCAAAAAGCTTGTAGAGTTGATGGGTGGAGAAATTGATTTAATAAGCCACGAAGGGCACGGTTCTACGTTTACCTTTAGCCTGCCAATTTATTCGCCGCTACCAAAGGCTGAGCAAATAAAGCAACAATATGATGAGATAGATGTTAGTACGCTTTCTTTTGCAGATTATAAATTATTGCTTGTTGAAGATAACCCATTAAATCAGCACGTCGCGAGCGCTATTTTAAAAACCAAAGGGTGCGTTGCTGATATTGCTAATGATGGTTTTGAGGCGATTGAAAAGCTGACAGAGCATACCTACGACATTGTGCTTATGGATATACAAATGCCAAAAATGGATGGCCTTGAAGCCACGCGAGTTATTCGTAATGAACTTGGTTTGTTTGACCTACCTATTATTGGCTTATCTGCTAATGCCCACGATGACGATGTTAAAAAAGCAGTTGCCAGCGGTATGGATAATTATATTACTAAACCCATTGAAGCAAATACCTTATTTAAAACACTCTGGCATCACTTAGCTCATCAAAATAAGTGAATAAAAACCTAATTTTGTTCACTTTTTGAGTGAAAAGCAGACATATGACCGCTAATATTTACTTTAACTGCTCTACACTTGAAAAATAACTGTACCTGCGTATCATGCGCGCAATTTTAACCTAACCGAGTCGCTATTATGATAAATAAAAAATTACCTCTGCTAGATATTCATCGTCATTTAGATGGCAATGTACGTGCGCAAACCATACTAGAGCTTGGTCGACAGTTTAATATTACGCTACCTGCTGATAACGTAGAGGCGCTTATCCCTCATGTGCAAGTTATTGATCCTGAGCCTGATTTAATGGCATTTTTGCAAAAGCTCGACTGGGGTGTAACGGTACTGGGCGACTACGACGCCTGTAGACGCATTGCAGTTGAAAACATAGAAGATGCTCAAGCGCAGGGACTTGATTATGTAGAGCTTCGCTTTAGCCCGTATTATATGGCACAAAGCCAAGGTTTACACCCGCAAGGGGTGGTTGAGGCCGTGGTTGATGGTATTAAATCGGCTACTCAAGGCGCCAATATTAAAGCAAACTTAATTGGTATTATGTCGCGTACTTATGGTGTTAAAACCTGCCAGGAGGAGCTTGACGCATTACTTGCCTTTAAAAATGATTTAGTGGCGATTGATTTAGCCGGAGATGAAATTGGTTTTCCGGGAGAGCTTTTTGTCGAACAATTTAAGCAAGTAAGAGACGCTTACCTTGCCGCTACCATTCATGCCGGTGAAGCGCTGGGCGCAGCGAGTATTTGGCAAGCCATTAATGAGTTAGGTGCAAGCCGTATAGGTCATGGGGTAAAAGCAATTGAAGACCCTCAACTAATGGACTACCTGCGCGATAACCGCATTGGTATTGAGTCGTGCTTAACCAGTAATATTCAAACCAGTACCGTAAACGATTTAGCTAAACACCCCCTTAAACAGTTTTTAGATCACGGTATTTTAGCGTGTATTAATACCGACGATCCGGCTGTAGAGGGCATTGAAATTGAGCATGAATATTTAGTGGCTGCGCCAAAGGCGGGTTTAACACAAGCCGATATGCATAAGGCGCAAGCTAATGCCTTAGAGATTGCATTTTTAAGCGACAGCGATAAAAGCGCATTAACTGCGCTTGCTGCAGCACGTTAAACACGCTTAATACATAAAATGCCGCTTATTAGCGGCATTTTTTATGTTAGCTTACTTTTGTTTGGCAGCTCACGTAATTATCAAACAGTGCTTTTAATACATCGCTTCGGCCAATCAGCCCTATCACGGTATCACCCTCAACAACGGGGTAGTTTTTTGGCTTTCCTGTTTTCATTTGCTCTGCAAGCTCGATGATGTTGGTATCGGCATTAACGGTTACAACTTCGGTTTGCATAAGCTGCGAAACTTTTACAACGCCATCGCAAAAATAGCTGCTTCGCATTAATGGTTTTAACAGCTCTTGCTCAGATATAAAACCAACCAGCGATTTATTGTCATCAAATACTGGAGCACCTAATAAGTTAAACTTTTGCAGCTCACTAATGGCGGTGGTCATTTCGGTATTTGGGGTAATGTGTGGCAACTTACGTTGCATAAAATCTTTTACTTTTGTATTTAACATTTGGGTCTCTCCCGCTGATGTTCTATACAAAGTATGGTTTATAGATAGGAATTTAGGAAATTGTTTATACTGATTAAAGTAATAGGTTATACCAATTAATAGCTTAAATTTGATAGAAATAACAAAGGCGCCATGGGGCGCCTTTGTATTATAAATAAAAATTTATTTTATAAACGCAAATGCGTCAGCGAACATGTTTTCGCGAACGGCACCGTGAGCAATAAAGTCATCACGGACAATGCCAATCATGTCAAAGCGACCAGCCATATAAATGTCGTAAGGTTCTAACGACACAATATCTTGCATTACTGCTTTGTGTACAAACCCGGTGTGGCCTTGCCAATTAGCAGATGGGTTTTCTACAACAGGAATAAATTTAAAGTGCTCGTTACTCTCTGCCCATGCTTGCATTTCGCTGTGAGCATACAATGCAGACTCTTCTTTAACACCCCAGTAAAATAGTACCGGGCGGTCGCAGTTAATTTCAGCTAAGTGATCAGCCATTGATTTTGCATAAGAAAAACCAGTGCCGCCAGCCAATAAAATAATAGGGCGCTCGCATTGTAGACGTAGTTGCGATACACCAAGGCCGGCTTCTATGTCTACCGGTGTATTATTTTGATGCGCATTACGCAAATGCTCAAGCGATTGCATTGCGTATGAATCGGCTTTAGAGGCGCCAATATGAAGCTCTATTTCATCACATTGCGATGGACGACTTGCAATCGAAAATGCGCGCTTGTCTTTTTCGCCAAGTACAAGTTGCATGTATTGGCCAGCTTCAAACGTAACAGGTTGTTGAGGCTTTAAAATTACTTTATGAACAAATTCTGTAAGTGGGCTGATGGCAACAACTTCAGCTTTTAATGTTTGCATTTTTTACCTTTTAGCAGCGTTTACGCAGATATGCAGTTAAGTGGAGCAATATTAACATATCTGCGGGGTTATTTTATAGCCTGTTTATATTCACTTAGCGTGCTTAAAGTATATCGAGACTTTGCCAAATTTCGTCAACACGATCTTTTGTCGCTTTATCCATGACAATTGGCTCGCCCCATTCGCGGTCGGTTTCACCTGGCCACTTATTTGTTGCATCCATGCCCATTTTTGAGCCAAGCCCAGATACCGGCGATGCAAAATCGAGGTAATCTATTGGCGTGTTTTCAATTAATGTGGTGTCGCGCGCAGGGTCCATACGGGTAGTGATGGCCCAAATAACATCGTTCCAGTCACGGGCATTTACATCATCATCGCAAACAATAACAAACTTAGTGTACATAAACTGTCGTAAAAACGACCATACGCCCATCATTACGCGCTTAGCATGGCCTGGGTATTGTTTTTTCATGGTTACCACGGCCATACGGTAAGAGCAGCCTTCGGGTGGCAAGTAAAAGTCGACGATTTCTGGAAACTGCTTTTGCAATATAGGCACAAACACTTCGTTTAATGCCACACCTAAAATAGCTGGCTCATCAGGTGGACGGCCGGTAAATGTACTGTGGTAAATTGGGTTTTTGCGGTGTGTTAAATGGGTCACTGTCATCACAGGAAAGTCATCAACTTCATTGTAATAACCAGTGTGATCGCCATATGGCCCCTCGGGAGCCATTTCGCCAGGCATAATGTAGCCTTCAAGTACTATTTCGGCACTGGCAGGGACTTGTAAGTCATTTGAAATTGACTTAACCACTTCGGTTTTACTACCGCGCAGTAAGCCAGCAAAGGCATATTCGCTTAACGTGTCTGGCACAGGTGTCACCGCACCTAAAATAGTGGCAGGATCTGCTCCTAATGCAACCGAAACTGGGTAAGGCTCACCGGGGTTTTCTTTACACCATTCTTGAAAATCGAGTGCGCCACCGCGATGCGATAACCAACGCATAATTATTTTATTTTTACCTAATAGCTGCTGGCGGTAAATACCCAAATTTTGGCGCTTTTTATAAGGCCCTTTGGTAACGGTTAAACCCCAAGTAATAAGGGGAGCGGCATCTCCAGGCCAACAATGCTGTATTGGTAACTTAGTTAAATCTACCTCGTCACCTTCTAGAACAACTTGTTGGCACGGTGCTTTTTTAACTTCTTTAGCCGGCATATTGAGTACTTGTTTAAATACCGGAATTTGCCCTAGTGCTTCTTTAATCCCTTTTGGTGGCTCGGGCTCTTTTAAAAAAGCGAGTAGCTTGCCAACTTCACGCAGCTCGCTTACATCTTCTTGGCCCATGCCCATAGCAACGCGCTTAGGTGTACCAAATAAGTTTGCAAGCACAGGCATGCTGTGACCTTTTGGGTTTTCGAACAATAATGCGGGGCCTTTAGCACGTAATGTACGGTCGGCTATTTCGGTCATTTCAAGATACGGGTCGATTTCTTGAGTAATACGTTTAAGTTCGCCTTTTTTTTCAAGCAAATCGATAAAATCACGTAAATCTTTATATTTCATGGTAGGCCGCTACTAAGCAAAAAGTGAAAGTATTATACCCAACTAAACAACAAATGCATGTGCAGTTGTTAAGGGTGTGTTGAACTTTGATGGTTGAATTTGCAGCAGTGTGTTTGGCTTTTAGGCAAGGCAGAGCCTATGAAGTGTGGTTATTCCCCATAAATAGGCGATAACGCAGCATAAATGCCAAACATGCGCTGCCCTTAGGGTTCTGCCTAGGGGCGATAAACTCTTTGTTGCTTGGTTTTTACTTAGCCCACTAGGTTACAAACCTCGCGCCGCGACTTAATCGCCCCTAGATTGAATAAATTTCAATCCGCAAATTTCAACACACCCTAGTCAGTGATAGCGTAAAAACAGGCTATTTATTACGATGAGAAAAAAGAAAAAGTTTAAATCGCGAACGACAAAACTATAAGGCGTCGGCTTGTTGAAGTTGGCAGTGGTATTTATTACCTGAAACAATCAACATCGCTTCATCGGCTTTAGACCAAAATAGCACTCGCTCATTAATATACTTTACCCCTGATGCGCTCGGCTCTTTATTAAGCGTATATGTTTGCTCATTTAAAGTAAGTGTTGCCCCCGCTCCTTGGTGGGCTAATTCTACTACGCGCTCGTTGCATAAGTAGTGGGTACTTTTAGACTCATTACTACAGGCTGATAAAACCAGCATGCTTGTAAAAATAACCACCAATGCTTTCATTTATATCCCCTAAGTAAGTTTGCCATTGATAAAAATCAGTGTGTTTAATCAGCATAACAAAGCAAAATTAACCGTTGGTGAAAATTACGGATTACGCTATGTTGATAGCATTATTTTTTAGCTAGGAAGCAACATGGCAGGCATTAACCTTTTAACATTACTTGATGATATAACCACCTTACTTGATGACATTGCCACAATGAGTAAAGTCGCCACTAAAAAAACAGCCGGTGTACTTGGTGACGACTTAGCACTTAATGCTCAGCAAGTTACAGGGGTTACAGCCGACCGCGAATTACCCGTAGTTTGGGCTGTGGCAAAGGGCTCATTTTTAAATAAAGCCATTTTGGTGCCTGGTGCATTGCTCATAAGTGTATGGCTGCCTTGGTTAATAACCCCGCTGCTAATAATTGGTGGCTTATTTTTATGTTTTGAAGGCGCTGAGAAAGTATTTGCTCGGTTTTTACCTCACCCCGAAAAAGAGGTTGATGAGTCGCAGCAATTAGACCCAGCTGAGTATGAAAAGCAAAAAGTAAAAGGAGCCATACGCACCGACTTTATTCTCTCAGCCGAAATTATAGTGATCACCTTAGGAACGGTTGCAGGTGCCACACTTGTAAATCAGGCGCTTGTACTGTGTGTTATAGCCGTATTAATGACCATAGGTGTATACGGCCTTGTAGCCGGTATTGTAAAGCTTGATGACGCAGGGTTGTATTTGCTTAATCAATCAAAGGTGTCGGCTAATAAATTTAAAGAGATGCTTGGTAAGGGGTTATTAGCTGCAGCGCCAAGGCTTATGCAATTTTTAGCCTTTGCCGGCACGGTGGCCATGTTTTTAGTCGGTGGCGGCATTTTATCCCACGGTATTGAGCTACTACATCATTGGCAATTAGAAGTAATAACCATAGGTAAGTCGTTATTAAATGGCACCGGCGAAACATTAGCCCCCCTTATATTTGACGGATTATTAGGAGTAGTAGCGGGGCTATGCATTGTTATTCTGCATTTAGTTTATACAAAAATATTTAATAAATAGCTGCTGTGTGAATTTTTAGGCTGCGCTTTGTTTTATATTTTCATCAAAGCGCAGCCTAATCATTATTTTAAATACAGCCTTAGGTTATTTACATTGGCTGTTTTCACAAAGCTGTTCTAGCTCATATTTCGCTTTGCTATTACCTTGCGCTACTGCCTGCTCATACCAATGTTTTGCTGTTTGTAAATTTTGAGTCACGCCTTGTCCATCTCGGTACATTTGCGCAAGATTGAGCTGCCCCCATTGCGAGCCGGCATTTGCGGCTAGAGTAAAACTCTCAAGCGCATCGCTATACTGTCCGTTTTTAAAATACGTAATGCCCTGTTGGTTATTTTTGTCGAGCTTTAAGCCTTTATATAGCGGTTTTGGTTTTGGTGGAAACATTACAAAACCACCATATAAACTATTTGCTGAGGGGCGCAGTACGTCGTAAATCACCCCGTCGCTGTAAAGTCTTTTTACTTCGCTACGAGGCAAAGTAATTTTGTCATCTGAGAAGTAACCTGTTTGTACCAATAAGCTGGTACGCATTGCAGTAGTAATGCCTTTGTTGCGCTTATAGCTGTAGTTACTTACTTGAAACGTAATAAACTGCTCGTCAAAACTTAAAACTTGCGCAACTTTTAAGTTGGTGAGTGTCCATGGCTCATGAGTAAATTTATCAGCGTGTACTAAATACGTATCGTAGGCTTTAGGGTTAGTTAAGTAGCTTTGCTTTTGCGCTTGCGCAGCAGCGTGTTGTTGGTAAAAAAATAACCCCACCCATAATGCTAAAAGTACCCCTATAAAGTATTTAGGTAGAGTGAAAATTTCAAACGTCGGTAACTGCTTTAATTTTACAGGCGCATTATGGCCGCATTGATAGCATTCGTATTTATAGTTTAGTGCTAAAGGTAGAACCGGAATAACCGTAAAGCGTAAAAAACGACTTTGGTTTATTAAATGATAGGCGCGGCTATGGCAGTTAGGGCAGCACTGTGTTTGTGCAAAATGAGGGAACGACTGACTCGTATTGAAAAGCAACATGCCCGCACACTCCTTGTTTTATTTAATTTATATAAAGGTAAAACAAGGAGTGCGTTTATCAAAGCGACAAACTGTAAGTAAGTATGTCAGTTATTAGTTAGCCTGCGCTTTCGGTTGAATTGTTGTTTTGGCATCTGCTGCCATTAACGCAAATACAGCATACGCAGCGGTATTTTGGCGCAGTTTAGCAGGCGTTACTTTATCGAGTGTGTCATCAGCTGTGTGATGGTAATCAAAGTAATCAGTGCCATCTTGAGCTAACTCAAATATAGGTGCCGACACCGCTTTTTTAAATGGGATTAAATCAGGCCCGCCGTTAGCCTGGTTTTTACCAATGTACTCAATGTTTAACGCAGCCAGCTCTTTTGCTATGGCACGTACTACTGGCAGAGAAGCCGCATTAACATTCGACTCAAAACCATATACTACATCGGCGCCAAAGTCCGACTCAGCAGCTGCAACTATATTGTGTAAGTCACTTTTGTGTTGTGCAAAGTAAGCTTTTGCACCCCAAAGTCCAAGCTCTTCTGCTGCAAACAGTACAACACGAATACTGCGCTTAGGGCGTTTAACATCGCTAATGTGTTTAGCCGCAGCCATTGTTAGCGCAACACCTGCACCATCATCTAATGCGCCAGTGCCTAAATCCCATGAGTCTAGGTGGCCGCCAATTAACACATATTGTTCTGGGTTTTCGGTGCCATTAAATTGGCCTATAACGTTATAGCTTGTGCCTTCTCCTAGGCTTTGTGTTTGTACATTTATATTAACCGTTACCTTTTTGTTTAAAGCCACTAAGCGCGCTATTTGATCCGCATCCGGGTTGGCAATAGTTACGTTAGGTATTTTTTTAACCCCTTCTTTATAATAACTACCACCAGTGTGAGCAAAGCGATGGTGAGCTGTGCTCACTGAGCGCATCATGTAAGCAACCGCGCCTTTTTTTGCAGCCTCAATTGCGCCTGTGGCACGTGCTTTTACTGCGGGGCCGTATCCGTTGCCGTCTATGTCGCGGTTCATGCGGTAATTAATATAGGCAATTTTACCTTCTAAGCTATTTGCTGGTGCTGCAATTAGCTCATCCAATGTTTCAAACAACACAACCGGTGCACTAATGCCATCATCAGGTGTGCTTACACTATTACCCAGCGCAGTTAAATGCAAAGGTTGCTCACTTGGGGTGAGTATTTTTCCGCTTTCGCTATAACGGCGCCATTTTGGAAATGTTGCTTCTTCAAGCCATACTTTATCAAAACCAAGTTCGTTAAATTTTGCTTTAGCCCATGCTACTGCTTTTTTATCGTTTTCAGTGCCGGGTAAGCGAGGGCCAACTTCTGTTGTGAGTGACTCGAGTAGCTCGTAGCTTAAATGGCTTTTAAGTGCAGCAGTGCGCACATCATCAACCTGTTGTAATTGCATTGTGGTGAATTCTGCATTGTTTGCGCTAACGCTGAGGCTGCTAGTCATTAGTAGCGCTGTAATAATTTTTTTCATATAGAGTAAGCCTTTTTATAATTAAGTGTATTAGAGCACTTTTTAAAGGCTTTAAAAAATAGATGAGATGAATGCAGTGGTGTTTTTAATAGGCAGTAAAAAGCCCGCACAATTATTATTGTGCGGGCTTTATAAGTATAAGTTTTATAAATTAAAAGCTAAATTGAGCTGCTAGGCGTACATTTGTGCCTTCGCCCACGGTAACGTTGTTTAAGCCACCGCCGCCTAAGTAGTTTTCGTCTAATAGGTTTTCAATGTTTAAACGAAGGTTTACATCGGTTTTACTTACTTTAAGTTTGTAAGTTGCACCTACATCTACTCGTGTGTAAGCATCTTTTACTACTGTGTTTGCACTATCGGCAAAGCGCTCACCTTCATAAAATGCACCGGCATTAAATGCAATGGTGTCGTTTAACTCATAGCGAGTCCAAAGTGATGCAGACCATTTAGGAGCATCAGTGGGGCGTTTACCTTGTAGGTCTTCGTCACGCTCAAAATTTGCATCTAAGTACATAGTTGATGCCATAACAAATAAGCGATCGGTAGCTGCACCTTGCGCGCTTAGCTCAAGCCCTTTATGGCGTTGCTCGCCTACTTGGTTTGTTTCAGAGGTAAATTCGCCGACTGGCACTTCAAGTGCTTCGGTTACTAAGGTGCCTTTTTTGCTAATATCAAATACAGCACCGCTTAACATTAGGCGGTCATCAAATAGTTGCCATTTAACACCAATCTCTTTTTGCTCAGAGGTAACAGCATCAAGCTTCATACCGTTGTTGATGTCAGTTTCGCTTACTAATGTATCGCTACCTTGTGGCTCAAAACCTTCTGAGTAGCTAGCATAAATAGTCGCAGAAGGGTTAGGGTGATAAAGCACACCTACTTTTGGTACGAACGACTCGTTATCTGCGCCTTCTCTATTTTGCTCATCGTAACGGCCACCTAATGATACTTGCCACTGTGGCGAGAAAGTAATTAAGTCTTGAACGTAAATACCGTAGTAGTCGTATTCAGTTTCGCTAATAGTATCATCTGATTTATAGCTTACTGTTGGGCGGCTTGGCTCGTTTTGGCCAGCGGCAAAATCAAAATACTCTGCTGATGTACGGCGTTGTCCGTAATAGTAATCTAGCGAGTTTGCACCAATTAAAAACTGATGTTGTAAACTACCGGTTTTAAATTCGCCAACAAAATCAATAAATGCGGTTTTAAACTGCCAATCGTCAAAACGGTCGTAAGGGCGTGACTCATAGCTATCGCCTTCTACGAATGTGCTTGGCTTACGAGGTGCAGACTCAAAACGCTGGCGCTCAAATGTTTGCTCGTTGTAACCAAGCTTAACTTGCCAGTGATCGTTTAAGTACACTTCAAAATCTACGCCTAAGTTTTCTACTGTTATGTCGGTAAATGCCCAAGACATATCGCGAATAGTTTTGTCATCGCCAATCACATTGGCGTTGTCATCTATCCAAGCACCTGTATCAAGGCCTGCTTCGTCGTCTGTGCGGTCGTAATGTACACGTACTAATGCGTTGTCGCTTAAATCGTAATCAACAATTACAGCACCTAAAAAACGATCGCGTTCACGGTTTTCGCCGTTTTGGTATTCGCGCCAATAATCAACATCTTGTTTTACTAAAATACCGCGTGCGCGTAAATCTTCAGCGTCGGTAAGTGCACCAGCCGCGTCTAGCATAAAGCGGGTAGAGCCATGTTGGTCTACATCTGCGCTGGCGTTAAATAATGTAGTTGCCGTAGGCTTTTTTGTCACCATGTTAATCAAGCCGCCTGGGCCTGATTGTCCGTATAAAATACTTGATGGGCCTTTAATAACTTCTACTTGTTGTAGAATTTCAATCGGTTGCTGGTAGTGAGACCAATGTTGGTGCCCGTCACGTAAGTAGCCTGTTGAAGAGCTAAGTTCAAAGCCGCGTAAGTTAAATACTTCACGGTTACGTTGCTGAGAGCCGGCAGTTAAGCTTGCATCGTTAGTAAGCACTTCGCCAAGTGTGGTTGCTAATTGCTCGCTAATTATTGTATCGCTAATAACAGTGACTGATTGCGCTGTTTCTAACAATGACGCTGATGTTCTCATTGCTCCGTTGGCGTTGTCGACTTTGTAGTCGTTGAAATAGCTGCCTTTAACTTCAATTCGCTCTAGGTCAGTAGGGGCGGCAAAGGCGCTTGTGCTAATGGCACCAACAAGTGCTACGTACAGTGAGTTTAGTTTCATCAATTACATCCAGTGTTAGGGTGTTAAAATTTTTCGAGGATCTTAATGAAAACTAGTATCATTTGCAACTTTTTTATTAACAAGGATTAACGCATCGTAAAATAATGCACATCGGGTATTAATGGTTGCCTAACCTGAATTCTGCTATTATAGAGCCATATTTTGGGGCTAAGCCCTGTGTTGTTTTTATTATTTTGGAATTTATTGTGACTTCTACTGCATTTTCATCTTTGGCTTTACCTGCTGGTTTAGTTGATAATTTATCAACACTTGGCTACTCGCAAATGACGCCTGTACAAGCGCAAAGCCTGCCACCTGTACTTGAAGGTAAAGACATTATTGCACAGGCAAAAACCGGTTCAGGTAAAACTGCTGCTTTTAGTTTAGGTGTGTTAGCTAAATTAAATGTAAAACGTTTTCGTATTCAATCGCTTGTACTTTGTCCAACGCGCGAGCTGGCTGAGCAAGTGGCGGTAGAAATGCGTAAACTTGCCCGCGGTATTCACAATATTAAAATTTTAACCTTGTGTGGCGGGGTTTCTATTGGCCCACAAATAGGCTCGCTTGAGCATGGCGCGCACATTATTGTGGGTACACCTGGGCGAGTAGACGATCATATTCGTAAAGGTACACTGCGTTTAGACGACGTTGAAACGCTGGTACTTGATGAGGCAGATCAAATGCTCGATATGGGTTTTCAAGATACCCTTGATGCCATTATTGAGCGCATACCGCAAAATCGTCAAACGTTGTTATTTAGTGCAACCTTTCCGCGTGCAATTGAAGCGATTGCAAAGCGCGTATTAAAAAATCCAGAGATGATAAAAGTAGAAGAAGAGCAAGAAAAAAGCACAATAAAGCAATACTTTTACAAAATGGATAACAACAAACAGCGTTACTCAACACTTAAATTATTACTGCTTAAATTTACACCGCAAAGCTGTGTTGTTTTTTGTAATACCAAGGTAGAAACACAACAAGTTTGTGATGATTTAGCAAGTGAAGGCTTTAGCGCAGTGGCGTTGCACGGTGATTTAGAGCAGCGTGATCGCGAGCGTACGTTAATTCATTTTGCTAATAAGAGCGCCTCAATATTAGTTGCTACCGATGTTGCCGCGCGTGGCTTAGATATTGACGACATGGATATGGTAATAAATTACCACTTAGCACACGACCCACAAACCCATGTGCACCGTGTAGGGCGTACAGGCCGAGCGGGTAAAAAAGGCATTGCGTGCTCTATTTACGGTGAGGCTGAGCAGTTTAAAGTGGCGCAAATAGGCGACCATTACGAACGAGACTTTTTGCCAGAGCCAATGCCAGCTTTTAGTTTATTAGAAAAGCCGCCTTACAAGCCTGAAATGGTTACCCTAATGATCGACTCGGGCAAAAAGCAAAAAGTGCGCGCTGGTGATATTTTAGGTGCACTTACTGGCAAAGATGGTGTTGCAGGACGCCAAGTAGGTAAAATAAATGTACTCGATAACGTTGCCTTTGTAGCCGTTGAGCGCAATGCATCAAAACCTGCGCTACGTAAATTAACCGAGGGCAATATTAAAGGACGTAAAATTCGTGCCCGTCGCCTTACCCGTTAATTACCTGTTTTGAGCAGCTAGCTTTAGCTGCTCATACTCGGCTCTTATTTGTCTAAATTGACATGCACTCCCAGTTTGCTTATCGGGATGATGTTTTAATGCCAATTGCCGCCAGCGCTTTTGTAGCATACCCAGGCTAAAGTTTGGCGGTAGTTGCCAAGCCTTAAGTAATGGCTCAATTTGCTCAACTGGTTGCTTAATTAGTGGGTTAAATTGCTGCCAAAAACTATCTAATAATGCCTCTATGTCTTTGGCACTGGTGTCGTAGTTTTCCCAGTTTAAATAGTAACTTTTTAAATGGGATTGCGTTGCTACATTGCTACTTGGCTCTGTAAGTTCAATATGTAATGACGATATAATTAAGTGCTTGGGTAATAGCTGTGTTTGCAGCTCAAATAAAGCATTCATAATTAAAAAATTCTTTTTAAATAAATTTTGCTCAGGGTTTGCATCTAAAGGTGGTAACACCCCTTGTTGAGCGAGCGTTGCAGCTAAGGTATGAACTTTCCAAACACGCTGAGTTAAAAGTAGCTCAAAAATCTCATCAATCAGGGGGTTAAGCATTGTTTGCACTCGTTTTGTTGTGTATCTTCAATAAAGATTACACTGACTAAAGCTAAAGTTTGAAGGAATAATATTATGCAAGGCAAATTGAAGTGCCTTTTATTTGTTTTATGTTGTGTGTTCATACTGCCAAGCTTTGCTCAAAATAGTGTATCTTTATTTGATGAATTTAAAAAAGAGCAGCAGTGGGACGTAAAACTCACGCTCGGTAATGCGCTGCTTGAAGCAAAAAATATCACAGAATCCCAAAAGGTCAGTGTGTATTCTGAACTTGCCGATTTAGCCTTCTCCTCAGATGATTTTGAAAATGCCCTGCTGTATTTTAAAAAATTAGAACAGCACACTTCCTTAAACTACCTACCAGATATGCACTTTAGAGCCATTAAAATGCAAGGCGTTGTGTTTTATTTTCAGGGATATTTTCAGCAAGCTATTGTTGAATATAGCCGCGCCATGGTGATTGTTGAAAAAAACAATAAGCAAATAGAGCTTGCAAACCTGCTAAGTAATATTGGTTTAGCGTACTTCGAAATGAATAATATGGAGCTGACGCTCGAATATTATTTAAAAGCAAAAGAGATTTATGAGAAAAAGGGCAGTGCTCAAGACCAAGCTGATATTTTGCTAAATATAGCAGGGGTGTACATTAGGTTATCACGTTACGAAAGCGCCATTTTATTTTATAAAGAAGTACTTAAAGTTTATCAAAAATTAGCTGATACCAGCGGCATAGCGCAAGTTAACAATAATTTAGGGGTTGCTTACTACGAAAGTTCGCAATTTGATTTAGCGCTGCATTATTACCAAATGGCACTGCGCTATTATATTTCTACCAATGATTATAATAAGTTATCTACCCAATATACTAATTTAGCAAACATCAATTTAATTCTTAATAACGTGGATGTTGCCTACGAGCAAGCTAAATTGGGGGTGCAAAATGCCCTTAAAATTGCTAATCACAGCTTAGAGCTTAACGCCTTACATGCACTGGCTAAAATACAATTTGTGAGAGGCGAGCTTGCTGATTCGCAAAAAAGCCTAGATAAAGCAACCGATTTGGCCACACAATATAATAGTGTGCGTATAAAGCGCGATGCTTTTGGTACACGCTCGCTCCTAGAGGCAAGCAAAGGCAACTACGCTGAGGCATTAACTCTGCACGAAAAGTTTGTAGCAGAGCAGCGCGGTATAAATAGCGAAACAATTACCAGCGCCTTAGCTGTATTACAAAATCAATTTAAAGCTACTCAGTTAAATCAAGAAATTCAAAAGCTGAAGCAAGAACGAAAAGTACAAAAGTTAAAAATGAGCCAACGTTCGCAGCTTACGGTTTTTATTTTTGTTTTATTATTTTTAGTGATTGTAACGGGCACCGCGCTTTATCGTCGGGGCGCCGAAAAGCGTGCTAAGCAGTTATTAAAAGAACAAGTTGCGCAGCGTACAGCAGAGCTACAAGCTATTGCCCAAGAGCTACGAGAAGCAAATGATGTTAAAAGCCAGTTTTTGGCAAATATTAGCCATGAAATTAGAACCCCGCTCACCGCTATTTTAGGCCAAACAGATGATTTAATTAATGGTTTGTACGAGCCTGAAAACCTACAAGATGAATTAAAAATAATTCAACGACATAGCGATCACTTAAAAAGTTTAATTAATGACGTACTCGATTTAAGTAAAATAGAAGCAAACAGATTAGAGCTTAATATTTCGTGCTTTGACATAGTGCAGCTAGTTAGCGATGTACATGCCATGTTTATTACGCAGGCTAAGGCGAAGCATTTACAAATTCGTTTTGATAACCATGTAGGCAATGCGTTTTATACCAAGCTCGATTTAATGCGGGTGAAGCAAATACTCATTAATTTATGTGCTAATGCTGTTAAGTTTACGCAGGCGGGGCAGGTAGTTGTGTCTTTAAACAAAACCGAGCAAGGGCTTGTTTTTATAGTTAAAGACACCGGTATTGGCATGAACTCATCACAGCTAAAACAAATATTTGAATGCTTTAGCCAAGCCGATAACAGTATTAGTCGCCGCTTTGGCGGCACCGGGTTAGGGCTTAGTTTGTCTCAACAGTTAGCCTCTATGATGGGCGGCTACATTAGCGTACAAAGTGAGTTTAAACGCGGAAGTCAGTTTTCGCTGTTTTTACCCTGTATAGAAGTTGAAAAAGAGCTAGATGAGTACGAACATGTAAGCGCCGCTGAACAGGTTAAGCAGTTAACCGGGCGTGTAGTACTGGCTGAGGATCATCCCGACAATCGCAGACTCATAAGTCGTTATTTACGTTCTATGGGGCTTGAAGTTATTGCGGTAGAAAATGGCGAGCAAGCGGTTGAGAAGTGCCTACAAATATACCCAGACCTCGTGCTGCTTGATATACAAATGCCTATTATGGACGGGCGTGCTGCGTTTTCGTTGTTGCAACAGTGCGGCTTTCAAGCGCCTATTTTTGCTTTAACGGCCAATGCAATGAGCCATGAAGTTGATGATTATCTTGCCCTAGGGTTTACAGGGTATTTAGGTAAGCCATTAGATAAAAACGCGTTTTATAACACACTTGCCCAGCATTTAGGTGAAGCAAAACAAGAGGCAGCCTATATAGCTAAGATAGACATGAGCGACTTAGTAACAAGTTTTAAGCAAAGCTTCACGTTTGAAAGCGAAACCATAAGTCAGCACCATAATAGTAATGACCTAGAGGCACTACAAAAAGACAGCCATCGTATTTTAGGTGCTGCGCAAATGTTTGCGTTAGACGATATTGCCAAGGCCGCTAAAAATCTCGATATGGCTTTACTCAATAAACAAAGCCAAAGTAAAGAGCACATTCAAAAGCTTGTAGATGAATTACAGCGTGTACTTAAAAAATATAACGAGAGTTAATTATACCAATCGTGTTAGGTTATTAGACATTTATAGCGACAGATAAATAAAGTGGTCATAAGGCATAAGTTTTGACACCTAGTTGTTCTACATAAGAAATTTATAACGCCATTAACGCTTTATTTAGTATGCTAGAAAGGCTAAATATCTAAGCCGATTGGTATTTCGTTTAAACATAAAAAAAGCGCCCTAGGCGCTTTTTTTATATAACGAAAACGCGCCTATTGGCGTTTCATCGAATCGAAGAATTCATCGTTCGTTTTGCTCATAGAAAGCTTATCAATTAAGAATTCCATTGCATCAATCTCTGACATTTCATGAACAATCTTACGTAAAATCCACAGCTTTTGTAGCTCATCTGGCTTAGTAAGCAGTTCTTCACGACGCGTACCAGAGCGGTTAAAGTCGATGGCAGGGAATACACGCTTTTCAGCAATCTTACGATTTAAGTGTAGTTCCATGTTACCGGTACCTTTAAACTCTTCGTAGATAACTTCATCCATTTTAGAGCCCGTGTCGATAAGTGCTGTGGCTATAATTGTTAAGCTACCGCCTTCTTCAACATTACGTGCAGCACCAAAGAAGCGCTTAGGCTTGTGCAGTGCGTTAGCATCAACACCACCGGTAAGTACTTTACCTGATGAAGGAATAACAGTGTTGTAAGCACGCGCTAAACGGGTGATTGAATCAAGCAAGATAACCACATCTTTTTTGTGCTCAACTAAACGTTTTGCTTTTTCAATAACCATTTCTGCAACTTGTACGTGGCGAGAAGCTGGCTCATCAAACGTTGATGCAATAACTTCACCTTTAACGAGGCGTTGCATCTCGGTTACTTCCTCCGGACGCTCATCAATAAGTAAAACCATTAATGTAACATCTGGGTGATTGTGAGTAATTGATTGTGCAATGTTTTGCAGTAGCATTGTTTTACCTGCTTTAGGCGGTGCTACTAACAAACCACGTTGGCCGCGGCCAATTGGAGATGCTAAATCAAGTACACGAGCGGTAATGTCTTCTTTACTACCGTTACCGCGTTCCATACGAAAACGTTCGTTTGCATGTAGTGGGGTAAGGTTTTCAAAAAGAATTTTAGTGCGAGAGTTTTCAGGTTTATCGAAGTTAACTTCATTTACTTTTAATAAAGCAAAGTAGCGTTCGCCATCTTTAGGTGGACGAATAAGCCCTGAAATAGAATCGCCAGTACGCATGCTGAAACGGCGAATTTGGCTTGGAGATACATAAATATCATCTGGGCCAGCTAAGTAAGATGCTTCTGATGATCTTAAAAAACCAAAACCATCTTGTAAAATCTCTAGTACACCGCCACCGAAGATATTCTCTCCGCCTTTGGCGTGTGCTTTAAGAATAGCAAAAATGATATCTTGCTTTCTTAAGCGGGCTACGTTTTCGAGCCCCATGGACTCAGCTAAGTTTACAAGTTCTTTTATAGACTTGTCTTTTAATTCGCGTAAATGCATATTGGTGGGTTCTTTATTACAATTGTCATACTCAAAATCGCTTTGATAGTTGAGTGAGGTTTGTTGAATATAACTAAGGATTAGTTGGCTTTATAAACTAGCAGTTCACTGGCATAGCGTCCAGTCTTTATACAAAATAAACACAAAAAAAGGGCAAAAACGCCCTTTTTTTTAATTTTTACTTAGATATTGTTTTCTAAGAACTCAATAAGTTGAGTTTTAGAAAGCGCACCAACTTTCGTTGCAGCTACTTGGCCGTCTTTAAAAAGAAGCAGAGTAGGAATACCACGAATACCAAATTTAGGCGGTGTACCCGCGTTTTGGTCGATGTTTAATTTAGCAACTGTTACACGGCTTTCGTATTCATCAGCTACTTCATTAAGGATAGGGGCGATCATTTTACAAGGTCCGCACCACTCAGCCCAAAAATCTACTAGTACAGGCTTGTCTGATTGTAATACGTCAGCTTCAAAGCTATCGTCAGTAATTTGGATTATTTTCTCGCTCATTGCGCTCTCCGATTTAGTTAGGCGAAATATTTAGTGCGTATTTAAACACTCTTGTTTCTTATTGCAAGTTTAAACGTTATGCTTAAACGCTATGACTAAGACACATTTGACCGATAAAAAGTTTTCAGACTTTGCTATCGCACCGGAAGTGGTTGCCGGTTTAACCGAAAGTGGGTTTGAATATTGCACACCCATTCAAGCAAAATGCCTACCTTTTATTTGTGACGGACGCGATATCGCGGGCCAAGCACAAACAGGTACGGGCAAAACGTTGGCGTTTTTAACTGCCACGTGCCATCGGTTATTACAATCTAGCAAAGCACCTAGTAAACATCCAAGAGCCCTGATCATGGCCCCGACTCGGGAGCTTGCGATTCAGATACACAAAGATGCTAAAATTTTAGCGCCGCACTGTAATCTTAACTTAGGTTTAGTATATGGTGGCGAAGATTACGAAAAACAACGTGCACAATTAGAAAAAGGCGTTGATATTTTAATTGGTACTACAGGTCGACTAATCGATTTGTACAAGCAAGGCTGTTACACCCTTAATGAAATTGAGGTAGTTGTGCTTGATGAAGCCGATCGTATGTTCGATTTAGGCTTTATAAAAGACATTCGTTACATGTTCCGCCGTATGCCAGATACAGCAGATAGATTAAACCTATTATTTTCTGCCACGCTTTCTTATCGCGTGCAAGAACTTGCCTTTGAACATATGACCAACCCTGAGCACGTTCAAATCGAGCCAGACGTTAAAACAGGTAAGCGAATTAAAGAAGAGCTATTTCATCCTTCTCAAGAAGATAAAATTAAGCTGCTATTAACTTTAATTGAGGAAGAATGGCCAGAGAAAGCCATTGTGTTTGCCAATACGAAGCACAGCTGTGAAACAGTGTATGCCTGGTTAAAAGCCGATGGCCACCGAGTAGGTATGCTCACTGGCGATGTAAACCAGAAAAAACGCCAATCTATATTAGCGCAATTCACCAAAGGCGAATTAGACTTTTTAGTGGCAACCGATGTGGCAGCACGTGGGCTACATATCCCTGAGGTAAGTCATGTATTTAACTTTGACCTGCCAGATGATTGTGAAGATTACGTTCACCGTATAGGCCGTACAGGTCGTGCGGGCGCATCAGGTCATGCAATTAGCTTTGCATGTGAGCAGTACGCTTATAACCTGCATGAAATAGAAGAGTATATAGAGCACAGCATTCCTTTATCACATTATGATAAAACCGCATTGCTAGATGATTTAACAAAGCCTACTATTCAAAGAAAGCGCAACTATTCTACAGGCCCACGTAATCGTAGTAATAATAACGGACGTCGCCCAAATAATAGTTACCAAAAAGGACGGTCGTAACTCGGCCGTTACTGTACGTAGTAGTAACTAGAGGTTTTTGAACGGTGGGGCAATTTAAACCGCAAAAAAATGTGTATGCAGTCATTGATTTAGGCTCAAATAGCTTTCATATGCTAATTGCTAAATCAATTGCTGGCGGCCTACAAACTATAGGCCGCGTTAAACGCAAAGTAAGATTAGCCGCAGGGCTTGATAAAGATAACGTATTAAGCACTGAGGCAATGCAGCGAGGCTGGGAGTGCCTTGCACTTTTTGCTGAGCGCCTACAAGACATTCCAAAACAAAATATAACCATAGTAGCAACGGCCACATTACGTCTTGCGACGAATGCCGATGTTTTCAAAGCACAAGCAGAAAAAATCTTAGGCCACACTATTAATGTAATAAGTGGTGAGCTAGAAGCACGCACTATTTATAAAGGCGTAGCACACACTTCATCATGCACTGGCAAGCAGCTAGTTATTGATATTGGTGGTGCAAGTACCGAAGTCGTTATAGGTAAGGGCTTTGAGGCACTACACTATAAAAGCTTAAATATGGGGTGTGTTACTTATTTAGAACGCTATTTTAAAGATTGCCAATTAAGTGAAGCAAACTTTAACGCTGCCATCAAAGCTGCCTACGAAGTTATTGATGAAATTGCCCCTGAGTATAAACAAGCAGGTTGGCAAATTGCATCGGGTGCTTCTGGCACAGTGCAAGCCATTCAAGAAATAATGGTTGCGCAACACTTAGATGAACTACTCACCCTAGAAAAGCTAAATAAAATAAAAGAGCAATCAATAACGTTTAGCACTATCGCTGCACTAGACTTACCTGGTCTAAGCGAAGAGCGTAGATTAGTTTTTGTATCTGGTCTAGCTATCTTAATTGCGCTATTTGAATCGCTTGAAATTGAAAAAATGGGATTAGCTGGCGGTGCACTACGCGAAGGTGTGCTTTACAGTATGGTGCCCGAGCTTCATAACAACGACATTCGTAAACGCACTGTTGATGGGTTTATGGACCGTTACCATGTTGATCAAAAGCAAGCTAATCGGGTATCGAGCTTAGTTATTCAACTGGCAGAACAAGTAGGTGAAAGCTGGCCGCTTGTTAGTGAAAATGCGTTGCCGCTTTTAAAAGCCGCAGCACAACTACACGAAATTGGTTTATTAATAGAGTACAAGCAATATCACAAGCACACAGCCTACATTATAGAAAACACCGATATGCCGGGTTTTTCACAATCTGAACATAAAGTGATTGCAGCTGTTGCTAATGCACATCGCTCCGATATTCAAAAAGGCAGCTTCGACGTTCTTGGTGCACATAGTACACTTACCCAATACTTAGTTAGGTTATTAAGAATTGCCGTAATATTATCGATGCGCCGACAAGACGACGTACTTCCTAAAATAGAGTTATCTGTAGAAAAAGACACCTTAGACTTAAAGTTTGCCAATAACTGGTTAAAAGAACACCCTCTTATGGCTAGTGAGCTACAACAAGAGTCTAAATTGCAAAGTAAACTCGGTTGGAAACTCATCGTAAACTAATATAAAAGGCCCGTAAGGGCCTTTTTAGTGTTTAAAGTAACCACTTTGCTTCAATTTCACGCGAACAGTCATTTATTTCAAGTTTTCTTCAAAAAAGGGTTGATCTGTTTTCGGATCTCCCTATAATGCGACCCCAC
>NZ_JALNTN010000017.1:0-103455 GCF_023161905.1 Pseudoalteromonas sp. 2CM41L | reverse complement strand
AAGCTGTAAGCTGTAAGCTGTAAGCTGTAAGCTGTAAGCTGTAAGCTGTAAGCTGTAAGCTGTAAGCTGTAAGCTGTCAAAATTTTAAAGCGAGTAGATTTATATTTACTCGCTTTTTTATGTGTAGTTATTAAAATTACTGTTTTACTAACACTTCAACTCAGTAGTTATTGGTATCTTAGATTTTTTAAGGGCGGCTTTGAGCGATAACCAGTCATTGAGATTGATAAATATAATAGTTAATTGATTGGTTAAGCTACTCTTGTTTATATATTCAACAAAATAATCTGAGCGAACATTTAACTTCACTCATAATTTTCATAAAACTTATTTATATTAATGCTTTAGGTTAGTTTTTAAAACTATATAAAGTAGGTAAATGAGCGTTAAGCTTGCAGAAATATGCGGTGCGCTATTAAATTATTGAGCTAAGCCGCAACATGAAGACCCTATTCTGACTATTTGAACCATACTCACCTCGGGGTTATTCCATAACTTTGAAGTAAGTTATAAATACACTCATTGTACAAGTCAAAACAGAAATAACCTACCGTGGTTATTCACAAAGCACCTGTAAAAATAAGCTCGCTAAAATCGAACATTCTTTTCGTGATGAAGTAACCGCCCGCTGGCTATAACTTACCAAAAATCATGTTTTACTTTCTTGTGCTGAACGCTTGACCATACCCGAACTGGTTAAAGACACCTTTAAAAGTATTACCTTACAAATAGATGTTACTCAAATTATGGAACAGGGTGGTTTGTTAGCTGTGTTTAATCAATTATTAGGTGATGCAAAAACTGACTACTTTGATCTAATGCTTAGGATTCATAACAATAAAAAGCGGTTGTCGAGAGTTTATAAGATAAATGGGGAAGTAATGACGGGGGTTAGATGTAAAGAATATAAACCTTTATGCTTATAACATATCGGCATATGCAAAATGTAGACAAACGTCCACACTAACACATATACTACAGAGGAATCATTTAAAGGAGGTAAGAGTATAGCTAAACACAAAGACAAACACATTCAAGCCGCAATAGATTATGCAATCAGCCAAGGTTGGACATTCATTAAAGGCGGTAAATCAGCGCATTGTTACGCACAGATTAGATGTGGTAATTCAGAACATGGCACTCATACGATGAGTATATGGTCAACACCTAAAAGTTGCGAAAACCACGCAAAACAAATTAGGAGAAAGGTTAACCAGTGTAAAAAATAGGTGGCGAAAGCCACCTTTATTGAGCCAGTTAATTATAGTTTTTTGTGAACAGCTTTTGGTAAATAGCTACAAGTTTTTTAAGCAACATTTAGAAGTACAAACATATTTATTTATATTTATATTCAAATAAGGTCTTGATTTATGAACACATATGAGTTTTCACTGGTGCTAAGTGGGGTAGATAAAAATACGCCAAACTTAGAAGATACACTGTTTGAAGCTGGTTGTGATGACGGCTTGATCTGCACCTATAACGACACTGTCTATATTGATTTTATGCGCGAAGCAAATAGCTATAAGGAAGCTGTTTTATCTGCAATAAAAAATATAGAGTCATCACCACTTAACGCAAAAGTTGTTTCAGTAGATGCAGGTGATTTAGTTGGTGTTAGCGACATAGCTCAATTATCTGATATTTCAAAGAAGACAATTAGTGCATACAAAGACGGAAAAAGAGGCCCAGGCGAATTTCCTAACCCAATATATCGCCTTAAAAACACAAACCCATTATGGCGCTGGAGCGATGTAGCGACTTGGCTTGCTGATAATGGAAAAATTGATATTGAACTAGCGCAACATGCGTTAGTTACTGATGCTTTTAATAAGGCATTAATGCAACGAAATTCTAACACCGTTGTAAAAGAATTAGCTAGTGAGCTCACTGAAGCTTGCGCTATGTAAATCTACCCCTTTAAATGATTCAAACAAAAGCACCCGATAGGGTGCTTTTTTATTTTAATTAGTTAACTTTATACTTTATTAGTTTTTAATTTGTTGCATAGTCAATACTGGAAGTTTTATTACAACAAAGAAAACAAAGGGATCAAATCTTGACTTCATTCATCAAGGATACCACTATCTGAAATTGGGACTCTCCAGCCACTCGGCAACATAAAATATTGATAATAATTGGTAAGGTATTTTACTGTGTCGGATGGCGCTTCGCTTATCCGACCTACGCAGCACAAAAGAGCTACTAATATTGCATTAGGTTTCTGATTTAATTGGTAGCCCCTGCAGGAATCGAACCTGCAACTGCCCCTTAGGAGAGGGAATTTGAGCTATTGAAAAATAAGTAAAAACTAACCTAGAGCCTTTATATAGTGGAATTAAGGGACACCAACTATAACCGTGAATAACTACACGTAACTCTAATACTGTCTCAAATTTGTCTCATATTCAATATATAAAACAAATTTAAATACATAAAAATTACTCTTTTGTAACGAGGAACTGTTCTTGAAAGTCTTCTACTGATTTAAGGTTTTTAGGTAACTTATTTAGTTCGTTCAAAGGAGTTTTTAAACTAAGAACTGTATCTAGTCTTGCGGTTTTTACAGCAACTTCTATCGATTCGCAAATATCAATATCAAAATTCCATGAGTGTGCTGGAATCTCATATTTTCTCTCAAAATAAGAAAGACAATCTATCACGTAGTCTTTCATAGCATCTTCAATACCCAACATTCTCGATTCAATATGGCCAAATGCAAAAGCAATAGGAATAATATCCTCACCTATCTGTGGCAGTAAACGAGAATCAAATAGCTTTTTCCCTCTACCAAGTACCCAAGCAATACTATCTTTACAAGTCTCGAACACGTCATCGGTTTCAGTTATAAGTGGTAAGTCTCTTTCTGCATGAAAAGCATCTAGCTCTGTTGTTAAAATATTAAGGGCATCATTTAGCCTAAGTTCTTCCATGACAGAAAAAATTTTCATTGGGCCGTCTACAAACTCTTGCTCTGTCACACCTAGTTTTGACTCTACAATGCTTAAATATGTATCCGGAACGGTAACTCCATTCTTATATCGACTCCATTGTGTTGAAGTGTTGGAGTCTGTTCCTGAAAAGTACTCTGCTAGCTGCTTATTGTTATCTTTACCTGAAATAAAAAACACGCGGTGAAACCAATAACGTGTCCTCAATAAATTAAGTCCAGTTTTTTTGTATTTTGGCATTGTTGAACTGTTTCCTATCAATTTAGTTCATTTATTTTTCTGCACATCAATCTGAAAATGCACATATCGAAATTTAACATAAACAGATTATTAAAATGAAAATTAAATTACTCAAAACTACTGAGCTTGCTCAAATCTTAAGGACTAGCCCCGGATACATTCGTAATCAAATTCACTTAGGAAAAGAAGGAAAAACAATCCCACCCAGTATACAGCTTGGTCGAAGAAGAATGTGGCTTGAATCTGATCTTTTAATTTGGCTTAAATCAAAAAATTCAAATGTATGAGCACAAACCCCACTCACCTTTGGTGGTCGCGCTGGCGCGACGTCATCACTCGCAAACTTCCGTTTCTAGTATTGCCGGGATGATTTCGCTCTGTGCACCGCTGCCACATTACGCAAAGCCTGAACCCATTAACTTTATTCACGCAATCGGAGATTTCCCCTATGAATAAAATTTTAAATAAGGCCGTCACGGCCCGATTCTCAGGTGAAGATTACCTTCGCCTTCAAACCGAAGCGGAGCGCCGTGGTTGCACGGTGGCCGACGTCATTCGAAGCTCATGGTCACATTATCAGGAGCAACAACAATTGCAACAGCTTTTACTCAAACTCGAGCAGCGTCAGCGCAAAGTTCAGTTTGAAATGCTGTGCACGACCTTGGACTTGGCCGATAAGGATCGCAAACAAGCCCTAAGCCAATTACACGAGAAGGGAGTGAAATTCTAATGAACAATCATCCCACCTCGTATCTTCGTCAGAATTGGGCAAGCATCCTGTCCGTTGGCATCACTATCTGGCTCATCACATTTGTTGGTCTGCTGATCTGGTCGTGGTCATGGCTCACGCCATGGTCAGCGTTAAACGTGCATCTGGGCTATTGGCTGGATAGCGTATCAGGATTGGTCTTTGATTACTCTTTACGCCCTTGGCTTGGCTACTGGAGCGCGTTAGCCCAAAAGAGCTGGCAGTTGGCATTTGTCCTGCACCTTGTCGTGCCAGCACTGATTGCAAGCATACTCGCGTTTTTCAGTGCACGGTACTTTTATGTGACAGGCGGACAAGACGGTTACCGTCATATCTCTGGTGCGCGTTTGCACCAAGGCCGAACGGCGCTAAATCATGCTAAGCACATGGCCAAACATGAAGCCAAGCAAGGTAATGAGGCCAAGGGCTTAAAGCTGCATCCACAAGTGCAAATCAGCAAAGCCCGTGAGCCGGGCAATATACTCGTAGTAGGTAATCAAGGTACAGGTAAGACAGTGTTCATTGCGCCATTGATTGACCAAGTTATCGACCGGGGAGAACGCGCCTTTATTTATGACGAGAAGCGCGAGTTCACCGCCTTGTTTTATAAGCAAGAGTCCACTGTGCTGCTGGCTCCGTGGGATGCTCGCGGCACCGCATGGGATATTCAATCGGATGTTCACAATGCGACACAGGCGCATCTCATTGCCGAGCGGCTAATTCCTGAATCCCATGAGCCACTGTGGTCAAACGGGGCACGGATGCTGTTTACCGGCATGATTGAGATACTGAACCACACCCAAAGGCGCTGGGGCTGGTCAGAACTTGCCGACATACTGAGCTGCGACGAACCAACACTTCAAAGCCAGTTAAGCCAATACTACCCGCGAGCCGCTCGTTTTATCGTCGAAGGCAGCAAGACGACCCAATCATTCTTTGCGCAGCTGGTTGGCTCTCTGGGCTGGATTTATACCCTCGCTGACGCATGGCCAAAAGCGTATGAAGATGGCTTTTGTGTGCGTGATTGGGTGAATGACCCAGAGACGAAAAAGCCCGTCATTATCGTACAAGCTGACAAAAGATATAAAGATATCGGTGCACCGCTGGCCAATACGGTCATTGCTTTGATGACCAGTCATATACTGGCGCAGACTAATAGCGCTGACAGGGAGTTATGGTTATTCATTGATGAGTTGGGCAACCTGCCCAAGAACCCGGCACTAGCTGAGTGGATGAGCCTTGGCCGCTCAAAAGGCTGTCGTATTTGCGGTGGCACACAGTCGATATCCCAGCTCAAGCACATCTACGGTGAGCAGGAAGCCGACACGCTTTTGAACATGTTTACCCTGTTTGCCTCCATGCGGGTCGGAGCGGCTGGTGAAACTGCAAGCTATACCGCCAAAGTGTTTGGGGAGCGTGTGGTGGAGCGTCCCACCTCAAGCGCCAGTCAAAGCGATGGCATCACACAAAACTGGCACAGAGAAACTCTGCCGCTAGTCAGTGCATCGAATCTTGTGCAGCTTCCGCAACCGAATAAAAACGGCGTGGTCGGTTACCTCTTGATACCGGGCTACATGGCCGTGTACCGCCTTCGCTGGCCTTTTAGCAAGCTAAGCCCTGTCAGTGATGAACATTGCCCGGCACAGTGGCTGACGGCAAAGCCTGCTCCCGTTAACTCTAACGAGCAAACAGACAAACCCAGCCGCCGTGAGCAGCTAAAAAAACGGAGGCAAGCTGAATGAATTCGTTAAACGCCATTAACAGCATTGCGTATTATGAGGAACTGGCCAAGGAAGATTATTACCAAGGTGGCGGTGAGCCACCGGGTAAGTGGATAGGTTTAGGCGCACGAACAATGGGCCTGACCAACCAGTTAAACACCACCTCTTACCGGCGAGTTTTTAACGGTTTCAGCCCGGAAGGTGAACCACTTTGTGAAAATGCCGGGGACAATCACCGGGCTGGCTGGGACTTAACCTTCTCTGCACCCAAGAGCGTATCCATGCTGTGGGCACGCGCCGATGAAGTAACCCGAAAAGCTATCCAACAGGCCCAGCAAAAAGCAGTGGAAGAAGCGTTTACTTTTATTGAGCAGCACGCCAGTTTTACCCGCAGAGGTAAAGGCGGGCATATTCAGGAGCGCGTGATAGGATTGATTGGGGCAACCTTTGAGCACTCAACATCAAGAGCACAAGATCCCCAACTCCATACCCACTGTCTCATTGCCAATCTTGCGCCACGCGCAGATGGCAAATGGGGCACACTGGAATCAAAACACTTTTTCTTTTGGCAAATGGCCTCAGGGGCAATTTATCGCAGTGCCTTGGCTAACGGCTTGCGTGAACTGAGCTTTGAAGTCGAAGCCGTGGACGATCACAAACACTTTGAGGTCAAAGGCGTTGACCAAGGTATCTGCCAGTTTTTCTCAAAGCGAGCCGAAGCCATTCGCGCACAGATGGAGGCCATGGGCATTCACAAAGCAGCATCCAAAGTTGGCGATACCATCACCCTTAACTCCCGCGATTATAAGAAAGCGGTGGACAGACCAAAGCTGTTCGCGGCATGGCAAGCGGACATGGACAGACTCGGCTTTATGCAAACCGATATAGATAAGATACGTAAGCCAAATCTCACACATTTCCCAGAGCCATTACCACTGCAACATATCTTGGATAAATTGATTGAATCCCAAGCGGTGTTCCGCTTACAGGACATCTATGCGGCGGTGGGCGTCGAAGCTCAGTTTAATCATGTAAGCCGTTTGGAAATTGAAGATACCGTTCGGGAGTTGCTCGCTGATAATAGTATGGTGAACATCGGTAAAGATCTCAGCAACAATCAGATTTACACCACCAAGGGCATGCTCGCCATTGAGCAGGACTTGCTTAACCATGCCGATAGTATGCACGCAAGCAAGCATTACCAGTTGGATGACAGCATCATCCAACAAGCAATTGACCAACAAGGACAGCAGCAAGGCTTTGCACTATCTGATGAGCAAATCGAAGCCGTGTTTTCGGTCTGTCAGTCGAGTCTTGATATCATCCAAGGTCGTGCCGGGGCCGGTAAATCTACCTCGATGCAGGCCATGCGTTTGGCGTATGAGTCACAAGGCTTTACCGTCAGAGGCGCTACCGTGGCACGACAAGCCGCCCAGCAGCTTGAGAAAGATACGGGGATTAAAAGCACGACGTTAGCGAGTTTGCTCAATGAATTAGGTAAAGACAACAGTCAAGCCAAATTTAAAAATACGGTGATTTTGCAGGACGAAGCCGGACAGCTTACCACGCCTGACTTACTGAAATTGATGCGCGCCGCACACACAGCCAAAGCTAAGCTGGTATTGGTAGGCGATCAGCAGCAAATGGATGCGATAACCCATGGCGGCTGCTTACGCTATTTAAGTCAGCGCCAAGGCTGTGCGCGAATTAATACCATTCGTAGACAGCGCGAAGCTTGGGCACGAAAGGCCGTCAATGACCTGCGCGGTGGTAATGCCAAAGCCGTATTGGACAGCTTTCAGAGTAAAGGTTTGCTGCATATCGAGGATGACAGCCAAACGGCCCGTGAGCAGCTGGTGAAACAATGGCAAGCTTACACCGAGGCCTATCCCGACAAGTCAACCATGATAATGGCGCAGCGCTGGAAAGAAGTAAAACCGCTTAATGACTTGGTACGCAAAGTCTATCAGGGGCGAGGAAAACTCGGCATAGAAAACTTCCAAACCGAGTGTGTGGTTTCCAATCAAAGCCTGTATTTTGCGTTTTCAAAAGGTGAGCGGGTTCGATTTACCAAAAACGATTACCAAAGGGATTTTACCAATGGCGAACAAGGTACGATTACCCAAATACTGCAACAAGGGGAGGATATCCGTTTTACTGTTAAACTCGACTCGGGCCGTACAGTCAGCTTTTATAGGTCGGAATATTCAGATGAACAAGGCAGACTGCAATTGGCGCAAGCCTATGCATGTACGGTTTACAGCAGCCAAGGCGCGACCATCGACGGCGATACCTTTGTGTTGTACACAACGGCAATGGACAGAGCCGCATCCTATGTGGCCGGAAGCCGCCACAAGGATAAGTGCCACTGGTTCGTCAATGGCCAAGAGCTGGATGCGCGAAGTGGACAAGCCGATATCGGCAAGACTCCTGACATAGGCACCCGAATTAAAACCTTAGTAGATTGTATGAAGACCAATAAACACAAGTATATGGCTTCTGAATATATACTAGAAAAAGAAATTGACCTACAGCTAGAAAGTCTAAATGAGAACGAATTGATAGTATAAAATGTAGTAATTCATATCTTATCTTACGGCTCCGATAAATAAGACTTAACTTCATCTTACAGACGACTATATGTGATAACTAGTCATTCAGGGATAATTGGCATTAGATAAGCGATACTGAGAGTAAACTTGCCACTTTTTTACTTAGTAAAACAATCTTTCCTAAACATAATGTTTATAATTGGCAATAACTTACACTATTTGCTATTAATAGAAACTCATAAAACAAGGAAGTTTTCGTGCTAAAATAGAGAAAGTATCCTCTGATAAAGCTGTTGGATTTCTTAAAGTATTAGCGACGCCGGTTCATGGCACTTTGCCGAAATTATGGTCTTTAGCGATAACCAGTCATTTAGATAATTGTCATTAGCTTAGTAAGAGGAAATTTTCCACTTTTTCATATATTCAAATAACTTACGATAAGTATAATATTTATGGATCGCAATAAGTTACACTATTTGCTATTAATAGGAGCTCATAAAATAAGGACGTTTCCCTGCTATAATAGGGAAAATTTCCTCTGATAAAGCTGTGATGGCTCTAGGCTAACTTCTCGCATTAAATTGTAATTCTAGGAAAATAAATGGATGTAACAAATAAAGAGCACTTTAAAACAATTCGTAAAGCGATTGAAAACAATAAACTTGCAGTGTTTGTTGGCTCTGCGGTGTCTTTTGATTCAAATCTCCCATCATGGGGAGAGCTCATTAGTTTAATGAAAAGTGCTTTGGAGTTACCCAGAACAAATGATTATTTGAAAATAGCAGAGCATTACTATCTTCAATTTGGAAGAAATACGTATTACAGCAAAATCAATGACTTTTTCCCATCGGATAGTAAGCCAAATCAACTTCACGAACTACTTCTCTCTCTAAAGCCACAGCATATAATAACGACAAATTGGGATGATTTACTTGAAAAGTCGATAAACTCTAACGGAGACTTGTATTTTACGGTAGCTGATGATCATGAACTCGCTTCGTCACCAAGTTCACAACTATTGGTAAAAATGCATGGTGATTTGACTCATAGAAATATAGTGTTCAAAGAATCTGATTATTTAGCTTATACAGATAAATTCCCATTAATTGAAAATTTTATCAAAAGCCTTTTTTCAACTCATGTTGTAATTTTTGTTGGTTACAGTATAAGTGACTATAATTTAAATCAAGTTTTAAGCTGGATAAGAAATAGAACGCAAGATGCCCCACCTGCTTTTACAATTTTAACCGAAAGTAAAATAACATTATCGGAATCAAATTATTTAAGAGAAAAAGGTGTATATCCCCTATTGTGTGAGGACAACTCTGACAATACAGCGGAATATTCATCATTATCAGCTAAGAGTCGGAGGGTAGCTGAAACAATAGCGAAAATAACCCACCCTGAATCAACAGAAATGCTCGATATAATAGCTGAGATTGCCACAGACATCTCTAGTTGGGAAATTGTTTATCCTTCGGTATTTGTTCAACTTTTTAAAAATAGGTTTAATACAACTGAAATTAATAAAATTTATTTTGACTCGAGTCAAAATGCGATTGTTTACAACCTGAGTGAAGAAGAGAAGGTTTATAACCGAGATAAAATTAGAGAAATTAGAAGGCAACTCCTCAAAATATTACAATTTATTCCTGTTTCTGAGATTCAACTTTCACTTCCTAATGGTAAGTTTTATCGAGTAAGAAATTTATTTAAATTCGAGTTGATAGACGAATATACATCTTTTAATTTCAGTGCCATATCAGATCGCATTTCTACAGTGACAGTTAATTCAAATGACAATCAAGATAAGCATTTTCAGAATGCATATGACAATTATTTTTTAAAGAAATTGCATATAGCGAGAGAAACGTTCACACACGTTGCCAATATGTATTTTTCTAAGTCATTATTTATTAAATCTTTGATTTCATCATTTAATAAAAAACAATTATGCTTCGGTGAAATACCATGGGATCTTGAACGTGACTTTTTTGAGACATCAATGGAGGAGCAACTCTCAAGAAACGATAACATTTCAGAGCTAATTGAAAAATTCCCTAAAAGCATTGTAAATAGGCAAAAGCCACTATTTCATGGGTTAGATTCAAATAACTCCTTTTTATTAGAGCGCTTTAGAAGTGTCGCTAACCTGAGTAGAGAAATAGATGATGAAATCGATAGTATAAACAGTGGTTCTATGGTGTTTAGTCATAAGCAAGCCTCCATGTATCACCAAGCTCGCTGTACGATTATGTTTATAACTAAAAATAGAATTACGACTTTATATTCCTCAGATTACAAAAACATTTGTAAAATTGCTTTTGAAGCAATTATAAAAAGGCAGTGTTTAGAAGAGAGAGTTGATCTTGATGTGCTTCTCTCTTATAGCGCATTAATTTCATTTAAAGAAAAAGACCTCGTTAAGTTTTTATCTGCTACATTAAATGAAGGCAAATCATTAAAAATATCAGAAGAAACAATTGAGTATATCTTCCTAGTTTTGGATAACTCAATCCAAACAATTTCTTCGGGGAGCTCTCTCTACTTAAAAGAGCATTGTATTAAAGTTTGGTCTAATGCACTTATCTTACTTTCTTATGCAAAACACTCTGAAGTGACTCTTAAAGAGATAGTAAAACGTTTCATGGCATCACTTGATACGAATAGGTGGTTCCTTTTATCTGAAGCAGTTAATAGATTTCTAGTATTTCAAGTTAAGAGGTACGGTTCCTCATTTTCTGTGGCGGATTTAAAGCTACTATTTGACAAGCAAGTTGAGAAAATTAATTCAAACGTAAATATACCCTTTCAAGAAAGAGGACAGCTATTCTCTAACCTTTTATACTTAATCAGAGATAATGGAAATGATGTAAGTAATCTTTTTGAAGGAAATAAACAACTAGAAAGGTTTATTGCAAATATCACATCTATGGAATTTAAAGAACGTTTAATAGCTATAAATGGATTTGTATTCGTAATCCATTCATTAGCTGTTGGACAGTTAAAAAAACAAGTTTCAAAGTTGTTGAAAACTACATTCGAAGAATCTAAAAAAGAAGAGTTCAGTGAATCATCAATTATGTTTGGCTTAGATTTATATAATGTTGGAGTTTTATCGGAAACCGAATTGATATTTGTAATAAACCAACTGAAGCTCAAAGTTGATGAACATATTAAAAAAGGTAGTACTACAAGCAGCTATTCTATAATTAAAGAGCAACTAGGAAAAATCAAAAAAGAACAGTTAGATGGCTTTGAAGAAACTGTTGAAGGAGTTTCGAGATTAAGCGATGCAATGAAAAATAGCTTTAAACGGTTTAACTCGCTATAAAAAGGTACTTAAATGAAGCTAAAACAGTGGGTTACGCTACGTTTCACATTTTAATCCACTATTTTAGTTCGGCGTTAGCTGCTCTGGTAACTACGAGGCTTTTGTTACATGATCGAATCAAGGTTTTGGAAAGATGATTTAGTTCGATACGCTAAAAGTTTTAAACCTGTTGCTAATCCGCCGTATTACTCTGAAAAGCGCCAAGTTAATTTTGAAAAAGATGTCATCATTTCGTTGTTTATGGTGAGAAAGTTAGGAGAATCCCTAAAATTATCCTCTAAGACATTAAAAAGAAATTTCACCGTGTATTCTTCCTTGTGCCAGAAACAAGTTCACAACATGAACTTTTGGGATATTAGTGAACTATATGATTTAGAAATTGAAAGCAAAGAGCAAAAGAATGTTCTATTTATTTCGAACCAACTAATTCATGGGCAAGCAATATATGCTTATCGTGATGATACTAGAAATTGGGCTGGAATATATACTTGCTCAGACTTTGAAAGAAATAAGAAAATTTATAAAATCCCCATGTCAACAATCATCGAAATACTCGTGATAGCGAGCGAAGATTACCCTACAAAAATTAATTATGAATACTGTAGTAAAAAACAAGATTATTTAGTTTCCACCGATTAAATAGCTAGCAAGGAAATTTAACTTTACTAAAACAACCTATTACACTTTTCTTCGCTACAAATTTCAATCCACTATTTTAGCCAGCTTAGCACCGTGTTAGCAGTCAAGAATGCTTATAAATTACGGTGAGTATGAAATTCCTCTATTGATAGGAAAAAGGCACAACGAAGCTAACACACTACATATCGACGTAAATATCGCTATGCTGGGGTGGCGTTTTTCATTGACCGCTAACACGATAAGATTGCCATTTGCAAGCATATTGTTAAATGGCTCAAGAGCGAGGGGCTCTGCTTGGAAGAATCTTATTTCTGGCGAAGTAGATGTTATCTACAATATTAAAACACATCCATTATGCGAATTTGCTATAACATCATTCATACAAAACCTTCCCACTATTGAGTAGAGTGTACAATTCTAGATATGATGTAAGGGCTTACCAATATCGATATATCGATCGAGAAGATAGTAATGTTAGGATAAACACTCTGATGCTAAAGGGGTATATTGTCAGTTACGCAGACCAATCAGTCGAATTCGCTACACTCCCCACTATTTAGGGCGTTGGCTCCCAAATTTAGTTGACACTACAAATATTGTTGAACTGGATCATCGCGATGGATTAAAACTATTTATATTGAGGATGATAACTTTCGTAGCTGATTTACAAAGCTAAAATTTGAATATGGATTGTCGAATAAGCTTTATGTTTTAAAAGCTTATTCAACAAAAGCTCAGATTAATCTTAAAATATCTTCATAGGTTAGTTTTTGTCTTTGACAAAGTTCCTTTGCTAAAAGTATACAAACACTTCTCTGGCTTTCTATGGTTTTATAAGAATATTTAAAAGATTGTGATAAGTATCTTTTACGAACCCATGGACCAATTAAGGGTAAATTAAATATACCTCCCTCATTATCAAAAATTTCTGATATTTCTTTATAATCATCACATGCGTGTGTTTTCTTCTTTTGTAAATATACTTCAGCGGCATGGGGAGTTTCAGGATCTATATTCATCCAAAACTCAAATGCGGCGTCGCCAGCAATGAAGAAGCAAATTTTATTCTTCAAAGATGCCTTTTCAAGGTCCTTTGTATCTACAGCTATATGACCATTTCCATTAAGTATTGAGACATAGTTTATTTTTATGCCTAAATTGATAGCTAGAATGGCATGCCCTACCTCATGGAAAATAGCAAAACTATTTAACATAGTTTGATAATTCATAATACTTGTCTCCCACTATTTATTTTTGTTACTAAGTCCTTTGCATTTAGGTGCGTATAGTTACGGAGCATTCTTAAATCTTTATGCCCTGTTATAGTACTAACTTCCATTATACTTAACCCCAGCTCGAAGAAGCGAGACGTAGCTTCATGCCTAAGGTCATGAAACCATAGATCTTCAATGTCAGCCCTTTTACAAACCATTCGGAAAGCTTGAGTTATAGAATCAGTCTGCATATTAAAAACACTTCCTTTACTACTTCTTGGTAGTGACTTCAATGCGTGTAATGCCGCTTCTGACAGAGGTATTTCTCTATCCTCCCCATTTTTAGTGTCGAGTAAATTAGCAGTAGATTCTTTAAAGTTGATATGTTCCCAACATAAGCGCTGGATTTCACCACGCCGTGCTGCCGTCTCAATAGCTATACGAATTATTGGTTCAATGACGCCATCGTATTCCTTTGCGGTTTTTAATAACATTTCCTCTTCATCACACATTAACCTGCGATTTCTAGATTTACCTTTAGGTGGAAGTTTCACCGCATTTACAGGATTACCAAATGGTAAATGTACGTCCCATTCTGTAATAGCATGCTTAATTACCCTTCCCAAAAGTGAAATATTTTTCCTGACGGTGTCCCCTTTGACGTAATCAAGCCGTTTATCCCTATACTCTCTAATAAGAGCTGGGGTTAAAGCATTTAAAGCTAAATGACCAAAGTAATCATCTAATAACTTTATATTGCTTTTATGTGAAGAAAACGACTTCATTTTAGGAACTTCTTCAATGAGGTAACGGGTTAAAAACTCTTTAACTAACCTAGTCTCAGCATCAGATTTAGAAACAAACAACCCTTTATCAATTTCAAGTTCGATTTCACTTGCCCACTGTTGTGCAGCAGCTTTAGTCTTGAATGTCTTCGATAGTGGTGAATAACCTTTTTTCCGTATTCTTGCTTGCCACTGCTTGTCTTTTCTTTTAACGAAAGTAGCCATATTTATACCTCCCAAGCTTGAGGTAAAAAAATATACAAAGTAAACGCATTCATTTTTTTCTCCCGATTAATTTAATATGGGAGAGTTTGACTTTTAATTTTGGAAGGTTCGATGAACTGTTTTTGGTAAAAGCAGTACAACTATTAAAAAGATAACTTGTTTGGAGCATTTTATAACCTCAATTTTAATTAAAAATAAGGTGTCCCAAAAATGTCCCACGTATATAGTGGTGGAAGTGGCCCGCCCCAGAGGATTCGAACCTCTGACCTCAGCCTTAGGAGGGCCGCGCTCTATCCAGCTGAGCTAGGGGCGGATGTTTTGAGGTTAGCTTTTACTAACCTTAAATTTGCATTTTATAATAAGTTACACAAAATCAAGTATTCAATTTTTCACCTTACCTTTTCCTTAGGAGGGGGCCGTTATATCCATTTAACTAAGAGGCCGCATCGAGCTTACAGCTTACAGCTTACAGCTTACAGCTTACAGCTTACAAAAATTATAACGGCATCTTGTTTTTCATATCAAGCTAAAATTAACTTAATTGCTTGATAAATATATATCTTCTTTGTTTAACACGTACAGCGGTATGAGTTTACGGCTGCTTGCTACAATATGTTTGCTGTGAACATTTATAACGCGGGTATTTACTGCTACGCCATTTGGGCGGTAAATTAACGTACCTGCTAATACATAGTTAGCCATGCTGCTTTCGCTTAGCTTTTCTATATCGCGAGATAACACAAAGTCGCCTCTGTTTGATACATCAATGTTGTCCATGGTTTTAAAATCTACCACGCCGTAGCCAAATTTTTGCAGCTGATGAATAAACGTCTCTGCTAATTGATTACCCAACTGATTACTTTTATTAAGCGATGCGTCTAAATCTACAATGGTGGTAACCGCTATGTTGATGCTGTTGTTATCGGGCGCTTCGGCTTCAAGCGTATCGACTAAATCCAGCGCCATTTGCTCTACATAGTTTGCCAGCGTTTTGTGGTGTTTAAGCGGTGTAAACTGCCTTGCTGTGTCGTACTCACTTTGCTGCTGCACAGATTGGTTGGCATATATAGGCTTTGGTTGGCTACTTTGCGTTACCACGGTGTAATCTGAGCGTGTGTTTATGCTTTCGTTATGCTCATTATTTTGCGTTATTGAACAGCCAGTTAATGCTAACGTTGCCGTTAGCCCCGCTATAGCAGATAGTTTGTAAAACATGGTCAACCTCACTCGCTCGCTTGTTTAAGCATAATTCCGTCGGTGCGATAGCTACTGTTTAGCGCATCCACCACTGATTGAGGAATAAACCCTTGCGCACTGCCCACTACCGCTTTACTTTTAATGCCCACTATTCGAGCATTTACCAGTACGCCACCTTGGTGGCTCACAAGTGTTCCTGCTAAAACGTAATTAAAGTTTTGATCTTGGTTTAGCTCTAGGTAGTCGCGGCTAAATACAAAGTCGCCTGCCGGGGTTACTCGCATATAATCGGTGGTTTTAAAATCGATAACCGGTACTCCAAAACTATGCAGTTCGTGCATAAAGCTTTCGGCTATTTGGTTACCTAACAGGCTTCCATCGCTGTAGTCATCATCTAAAAATACAAAGCTAGAAACGGCAAGTGGCGTTTTGTCGTTTACGTATTGCAGGTTTTCGACCATGTCTTGCATTATCCCACGCACATAATGGTTTATATTTTTGCGTTTTGCAGGGGCACTTTTGGTGTAGTTACTTTGCTTGTTTAAATTAGACTGAAATAACGCTTCATTTGGTGCAGGTGCTTTTACCGCACGCTGCTCTGAAACAAGCTGGGCTGCATTGTCTTGCTCAACCTGCTCCGGCTCTGAATGTAGCGAATTTAACATTTGCGAACAGCCAAAGCCTAATGGCAAACATAGGGTAATTAATAGGTTTCTCATGGTGTGCTCCTGATTAATATTCGCTGCGGTACAAAGAGCCGTCACGCTGCTGAATTTTTTCGTTTCCCCACATTACATTTATAGGGATCTCTGTGCTGCCTGCCGACAGTACTTGCTTGTTTTCAATATTAACGAGTCGTGCATTAACTATATAAGCATGCTGTTGGCGCGTTACAGTGCCGGTGATGACTAAGTCAATATTTTGGCGATTGCGTAATTTACTTAAGTCGCGGCTTAATATGCTGTCTGCGTTTTGCGCTAATATAAGGTTATTGCCAAGCCGGTACTCAACGGTATGATAGCCAAGCTGGGTAAATTGCGTTAATAAGCTTTCTTGAATTTGTAAGCTCAAACCCGAGGCCTGCCCTGCTACTAGCTTAGTATCTAAAGCATCGGCATAAAAAAAGCTACTCACACCAATGCGCGCATTGGCATTTAAAGCGCCATTTACATGGTTAAGCTGCGAGGTTAGATTTGCTACATACTCGTTAACGGTATAGGGTGCCATTGCTGCTTTTGGCGCGTCAGTAGGCACACTCGGCTCTGGGGGCGGAACCAAGTTGCAAGCAGTTAAATTTAACAATACTAAAGGCAGTAAAAGGCGCATAGTTGCCGTCCTCTTTAAAACATATCGAGGATAAAGCAATTATTATGCCTAATTAACCTAAACTCTGGATAATAAACCTATCTCTAGCCAGAGATAATAAATTTAAGTATCAAGATAGTTCAATATGCTAGTAAGGCTCTTAACCAGAGTTCAGGTTAATTAACTTTGAGGCGTTTTGACGTAGTAGGTTACAAAGCAAGTATTATTGTTTATTAATGACTTACATGCATCCTTTGCTGCTTCTTTTGTTTTAAACGCACCAAGCTTTAATCTATAAAAGGTGTGCTGGTCAATCAGTACTTGCTCGGTATTTACTTCAAGCTTATTTGACGCCGATTGAAATTGCTTTATAGCGGCTTCAAGTACCGCTTTATTTTTATATGCCCCCACTTGCACAGCAAACAGCGCATTTGTATTTACAACAGCTAAGTGGTTAGTTTGCTGTGGTTTTGGCTGCGCGTTAAGTTGTTTTAATTTATCTACTGTGCGCTGTAATTCACTTTCTAGCTTTAACAGTCTTTCTAGTTGAGGCTTGGTTTGTTGCCACTGCTGCGCTGACTCTTTTAATACGGCTAAATCATCTTTTTTAATGAGCACCGCCTGCTTTTGGGCCGTTGCGAGTGCGTGAGCACTGTTTGATAATGCAAAGCCTAAAAGTAATGTGGCTAAAAAATCCTTGTAGTGCAGCATAAGTATGTGGTTAATTTGGGTAAGAGTGGGCGCTATTTTAACAGCCAATCAACGCTTAGCAAGTCACATGTGCTAGGGTCTATTGCGCTTTTAAATCAATTAGCTTAATTAAGTAATCTATTTTGAGGATAGTAAAACGTATTGATAGCTAGGCAAAAAAATTGATATTTAGTTGCTCTAAATGAGAATTTTTTAACGCAGAACGCAACACGATTAGCCCCATAAAATAATTATATATTGCTGCGTGTTGGTATCACTATTAAAGTTTAATTGGCTTATCGGTGTAGTTACTTACAATGCAGTCAAGCTTATACATTTTAAATACTTCACAGTCGGCTTTGGCATTTTTAAGGTTTTTATAAGAGCCAAGCTTTAAGCGATAAAAGGTTTTATCATTTATTTTTGCGGTTTCTACGTTAGTTAATATTTTATCTCTAAATAGTGGCGCTGCTTTGGTATTTAGTTCTTGCCAGGCCTTGGCTACATCCTGCTTAGAATCAACCGAGGCAACTTGTAATGCAAATACATGTTTAGGGGTATTAAGCTTTAGAGTTTGCTTTTGGTTATTGTTAGCGGCTTTGTAAGTTTGTTGACGACGTGGCTTATTACTGGTTGTACGCGAAGGCGTGCGAGTGTAACGGCTGCTGTAGGCAGTGCTTGCATTAGATTGTGCAATAGCTTTAGAGTTTATTATATCTATGTGATTAACTAGGTAAGTAATTTCTTTTTCAAGCTTTAAAATACGCTCTATACCGGCGCGTGCTTGTTGCCATTGCATTGCGGCATCTTTTAATTGCGCAAGCTCTAGTGCAGTTATCGATACGTAATCGGGCGTGGTGTTAGGTATTTCATTATCAATAGCAGGTTTAGCAGTAGGCGTAATAGAGCACGCCGTGCCAAACGTAAGCGTAAAAAGGCATACAAAAAAGTGTTTATAGTATTTTTTTAATTTAAGCATGTACCCGTTATCCTGAAAGCAGTGCCTGTGCACTTACATTTCAGTTAAACGTTCTCACAAGAAAGCGTTTAACTTATCTATTAAACAATGAGCAAATTTGCTCCTATACGTTAATTTACCTGCAAAGATAAAATTAACACGACCCTCCATGGGTGTGGCTTTTAATACAACTTTAATGCCAATTAACATAAACCTTTCAATATAAATTACGTTGTGTTTAAAAATAACGCAAGTCAAATTCAGAACATAATTAAGCGTAGCCCATCTTTATTACTCGCGTCGTTAAAATTGAGTAAAGCTATACTAATAGTGGCATTAATAATTTAGCACTAAAAAAGGCGCCTAAACAGGCGCCTTGGTGGGTAATTTAATAAAACCTAAATTAACGATTTAATAAATGTTTTTAAATCATCTGCAAACTCGTCGCGGCGCAGAGCAAACTCTATCGTTGCTTTTAAGTAGCCTATTTTACTACCGCAATCGTGGCTGCGGCCTTTCATGGCGTAAGCGTCTACTTTTTCTTGTTGCATGAGCATTGCAATTGCATCTGTAAGTTGAATTTCGTTGCCAGCCCCTTGCGGCGTTTTAGCAAGCAGTGGCCAGATGTTTTCGCTTAATACATAACGCCCTACTACCGATAGGTTTGAAGGTGCTTCATCTACTGGCGGTTTTTCTACCATGTTAATAATTGGCGAGCTTTCACCTTGGTGAAGCTCTACGTCACCTAAATCAACAACACCAAATTTGTCTACTTCGTCCATTGGTACTGGCTCAACCATAATTTGGCTGTGCTTAGTTTCTTCAAAACGGGCGATCATCTCTGCTAGGTTGTCTTTTTTAAGGTCGCTCTCTACGTCATCAACAATTACATCTGGCAAAATAACCACAAAGGGTTCGTTGCCAATAATTGGCGCTGCACAATTAATTGCATGGCCTAAGCCTTTGGCTTCGCCTTGGCGTACGTGAATAATGGTCACATCTTTAGGGCAAATTGCCTGTACTTCGGCAAGTAATTGCCGCTTTACGCGTTTTTCAAGCGTGGCTTCTAGTTCAAAGCTGGTATCAAAATGGTTTTCGATAGAGTTTTTACTTGAGTGCGTTACAAGTACAATCTCTTTAACGCCTGCTGCTACCGCTTCATTTACTACATATTGAATAAGCGGGCGGTCTACCACTGGGAGCATCTCTTTAGGAATAGCTTTTGTGGCAGGTAACATACGCGTTCCAAGGCCTGCTACGGGGATCACTGCTTTCATCTTGTTCTCCTTAATCTTATTATACTGAAAACGGATATTGGATTGGTTCGTGGCATTGATAGCCTACTACTTCAAAATCGTCTCGTGTTACCCATGTTTCTATATCTTCTAGTGATTTTATGTTTGGGTTAATATTTAATTGCGGTGAGTCAAACGGCTCACGTGTTAGCTGTACATCGCGCATTAACGGTAACTGGTTTTCGTAAATATGCGCGTTAGCAATTTTATGATACGCCTTACCTGCTTTATGGCCGGTAATTTGCGCTACCAATGCCAGTAATACAAAGCACTGAATTTGATTAAAATTAAGCCCTAGAGGCACATCGCAACTGCGCTGATACGATGTTAAATACAGCGTGTCGCCAAGCAGCGAAAACGTATGCGTGTGCATACATGGGCGCAAGCAACCAAGCTCAAACTCACCAGGATTATAAAAGGTAATTATTTCACCTCTGTCATCAATCCCGTTTTTTAAGTTATTTATTACTTTAGCAAGCTGATCGAGCGTTGAGCCATCTGGGCGCTGCCAATTACGCCCTTGCACGCCATAAACGCGGCCCATGTCGTCCTCGCCTTTGCGGTTAGGGTTATTTAGCCATGCGTTATTATCGTTTGCGTTTGCATCCCACGTTTTACAGCCTATATCGCGAAATTGCGCTGCGCTATCGTACCCTCGTAAGTAACCTAAAAGCTCTGCTATAGCGGCTTTGTAGTAACTTTTACGAGTGGTGATCATAGGGAATTTATTATTACCTACATCGTATTCTAAGTCGGCATTAATAACGGTTAAGCAGCGCGTGCCTGTGCGTTTGTTTTCTACCCATACACCTTCGCCAACAATGCGCTGACATAATTTTAAATATTGTTTCATGATCTGTTCTTACTATGCCTTTGCTGCGGTTACAGGTTGCGGTTTTTTGTACGCCCAAATTAATAGCCCTAGGCCACCAATTATCATAGGTAACGAGAGTATTTGACCCATTGAGATAAAATCGGCAAATAGACCAAGCTGCGCATCTGGTTGGCGGAAATATTCAATACAAAATCTAAATACGCCGTACCCTAATAAAAATACACCGGCTACACTGCCTGCAGGGCGAGGCTTTTTGATAAACCATAATAAAATTAAAAACAGGACTAGCCCTTCAAAAAAGGCTTCGTATAACTGCGATGGGTGACGCGCAAGCGGCCCACCCGTTGGAAATACCATTGCCCATGGCACATCGCTTACGCGGCCCCATAACTCGCCATTTATAAAGTTACCAATACGCCCTGCTAATAAGCCAACCGGAACCAGTGGCACCACAAAATCTCCCACTGCGAATAGTGATTTTTTGCGGGTTTTTGCAAATAGTATAATAGCGGTAATAACCCCTAATGTTCCGCCGTGGAACGACATACCGCCTTGGTCAATTCTAAATAAATATAATGGATTTTCTAAAAAGTAACTAAACTGATAAAACAATACATAGCCAATTCTGCCGCCTAAAATAACCCCTAGCATGCCGTAAAAAAGCAAGTCGCTAACTTGCTCTTTAGTCCAACCAGAGTTTGGTTTTTCGGCTTGACGATTAGCAAACCACATCGCAAACGCAAAACCAATTAAATACATTAAACCGTACCAACGTACGCTTAGCGGTCCAACAGAAAAAATTATTGGATCGATTTGAGGAAACTCAAGTGCCATAAATAAACCTTTAGCTAAAAACCATTTTAAGTGCGATGAGCACAAGCAACACCGCGAAAATTTTCTTTATTATATTAACAGGTAAATAATGAGTTGCTTTAGCCCCTAAGGGCGCCACAAACCACGATGTTATTACAATACCAAATAATGCAGGTAAGTATACAAACCCTGCGAACCCATGGGCTAAATCGGTTACCTGCCAGCCTGCACTTATATAACCAATAGAGCCAAATAGCGCGATAACAATGCCGCTCGCTGATGCACAGCCTATCGCTTTTTTCATATCAACTGAAAAGTAATTAAGCATAGGGGCAATAAGTGCGCCGCCACCAATACCTATTAAACCAGAAAGCGCGCCCATAAGGGCAGAAATGCTCCCTAAAATAACCCCTTTTGGTAGCGGTTTTTCTTTAAGCGATTTACTACGTGATGCCCACACCATTCTGCCTGCAATAAACACAACACTTATTGCAAACACGCTGCGTAATGCTTGTTCGGGTATTAAACTTGCGGCAAAGCCACTTATTAACGCGCCTAAGCCTACACCCGACATAACCCACGGTGCAATTTGCCATGGCACATTATCATTTTTATGATGAGCCAAGACTGAAGAAGTAGAAGTGAATAAAATAGAGGCAAGCGATGTTGCAATAGAAATAACTAATACGTGATCAGGTGAAGTAACGTCAAACATCAGTAATAAGCTACTTAAAACAGGCACAATAATTAAACCGCCGCCTATCCCTAATAGCCCAGCTAAAAAGCCAACTACACAGCCAAGTAGCGCACAACTGGCCACGAGTAAAGCTAAGTCATACATAGTGTTCTCAAATACCTTTTCGTGCGCCTATATTAAAGGATTATAAAGTTAATAGCATCTTTAAGCGCTGCATTATTTGGCGGTATAAAACAGATCGCCTAATTGGTGTTCAATCATAAAATTGCGCGTTAAGCGCAGTACCTGTTTAGCGTTCGATTGCACTAAACACTCTGCGAGTAATTGCTGCATATCGTTAATATTTAAGCGCCTTAAAATCCACTTTACTTTAGTTAACGACGACATGTTCATACTTAAATGCCTATAGCCCATGGCAATGAGTAAAATAGCGCCCTCTGGCTCGCCGCCTAGCTCGCCACATAAACTAAAGGGTAAACGGTGTTTATTACATTCATTCGCTACTTTATTTAATACCCTTAACACACCGGGGTGATATGGGTTAAATAACTGAGCCACGCGCGCATTTGCTCTATCGACAGCAAGTAAGTATTGCGTTAAATCGTTACTGCCTACTGAGCAAAAATCTACTTTTTTAGCCCACTCGTCGAGCATAAATATACTTGAGGGTACTTCAAGCATAATGCCCACTTCTGGGCGCTCCAAATTTTGCTCTGGGTGTTTTTCTGCCAGTTCAAAATAAGCTTGTTCAAATAACGCGAGCGCTTCGTCTACCTCTTCTGTACCGCTGATCATAGGCAGCATTATTTTTAAATTACCTAAGCCCATATTTGCTTTTAACATAGCTTTGAGCTGATCTAAAAATAGCTCTGGATGGTCAAGGCTTATGCGTATGCCGCGCCACCCTAAAAAGGGATTTTCTTCGGTGATATTAAAGTAATCTAAAACTTTATCGCCACCAATATCTAGGGTTCGCATAACCACTGGCGCTGGGTGATAACTTTTTAGCACCTCCCTATACCAGTTTTCTTGCTCAGCTTGCGATGGAAATTGCCCCTTTTGCATAAACCATGCTTCGGTACGATAAAGCCCTACCCCATCGCAAATATGCGCACTGCTTTGCTCGGTATTAAGCTCAAGCCCTGCATTTAGCATTAAATTTATTTGCTCACCATCTAAGGTGACCGACTGTGCACTTTGCTCTGCTAAAAAGCGATTATTGAGTAGTTTATCTTGGTGCTTTAACTGTGCGTATTCATCGAGTAACACTTGCGAAGGAGAAATATATAAACGCCCAGCAAAGGCATCTAAAATCATTGGTTTAGCATCAAATTGCAATAAAGGTAAATCTTCAATCCCCCAAATAGCCGGTATTCCCATCGCTCGGGTTAATATAGAGGCATGGCTATTGGCTGAGCCATTCACACTCACTACACCGGCTAAATGCCCGTTGGGTACTTCAGCCAGCATGGCGGGCGTTAAGGTATTCGCAATTAATATGGTATTGGGTGGGTAATCTTTTACTGCGTGCTCTGTGTTTACAAGGTGGTGTAATACCCTTAAACCAATGTCTTTTACATCAACTGCGCGCTCTTTAATGTAGGGGTCTTGCATGGCATTAAACTGCGAAATAAGCCGCTCAATAACAATTTTTAAGGCGCTTTTTGCACACCAGCCCTCTTGTAACTGTACCTCAACGTTGTGGCCTAAACTTTTCGCATCAAGTAATTGTTGGTATACATCAAATACCGCGAGTGCTTCACGCGGGATTGAGTCACTCAAGGTCATAGACAGGGTATTAAATTCTTTGCGGGTGGCAGCAACGGCTTGTGTAAACAAACGGCGCTGCTCGGCGCTATCAGGATCTTTTTTTAGCTCTATAGATTTAAAATCAAGCTTGGGCAGTACCACAAAGGCTTGGCCAATCCCAATACCTGGGGCACTCGACACCCCTTTGAGCACTGAGGTTTGGTGTGATGATTCGTCTTGGCGTAAAAGCTCTTTTATTTCAGCATGCGCAAGTTGCGAGGCTAGCTGCGCTGAAAGAGTAATTAAAAACGACTCTTCGTCTTGGCTAAAAACCCGCGCCATTTTTTGTTGTACAACAATAACGCCCAATACCTTTTTTTGATGCACCACAGGCACAGACAAAAAGGCATTGTAACCTTCTTCGTTTACTTCGGGGGAGAGCTTAAAACGCGGATGGGATTTTGCAAAAGCTATATTAATGGGCTCTTCACGCTGGGCTACTAAACCTACAAGCCCTTCGGTAAAGCCAATTCTAAACTTACCTACGGCGTCGGGGTTAAGGCCTTCGGTTGCCATAAGTACAAAGTTATCTTGGCTGTAGTCGGCAAAATAAATAGAGCAGCACTGGGTTTTCATGGCCTCTTTAACCATTTTCACAAAGCACACTAAGGCACTGTCTAAATTCGCTTGTTGCGAAACAGACTCAGCAATAGTTCTAAGTGTTGCCAGCATTACCTGCTCCTTATTTTATAATTATGCTACTACCTTTTGTGTCGCCACTGTTCTTTATGATGTTCTCTTTTATTAAAAGGCATTGCAAACGGTGCAAACTCTTTCATCACCCGTCTGTATACATCGCGTTTAAACGACACCACTTGCCTTACTGGGTACCAATAACTCACCCAGCGCCAATCATCAAACTCGGGATGATGTGTTTTAAGCAAGTTTACATCTTCATCTTTACAACGCAGTTTTAATAAAAACCATTTTTGTTTTTGCCCAATACACACCGGACTAGAGTCGCGGCGAATTAATCGCTTGGGTAATTTATAGCGTAACCAATGTTTTGAGCTTGCAACTATTTCTACATCTTCTGGTCGCAAACCTACTTCTTCGTGTAATTCACGGTACATGGTTTGTTCGGGTGTTTCTCCGTCATCAACACCGCCTTGGGGAAATTGCCAAGAATGTTGACCGTAACGTCTAGCCCAAAAAACCTGCCCCTGATTATTGCAAATTACAATTCCGACATTGGCACGAAAACCTTCGGCATCAATCACCTTAGTGCCTCATTTGTAAGTCGATTTTTAATGATTGTTCCACATTAGCTGCAATTCGGCAAACACTATTATCCCCAAAGTCATCAGGCCCTAATCGCACGTTTACTATTTACGCTGTGCATAACGACTTAACCTTAAATGAGCACTGAGTAATTACAAGGATAAAATAACCCTTAATTCACGCAACTTTTAGCAAAAAAAGCTAAGCTATGCCTTGATTATTATGTTTAGTGCTATTTACTCACAGCTTGTGTATAACTTTTGATAAACAAGGCTATTTTGCAAACAAGTCCACAATAGCAGATCTAAAAACTCGCTTTCTCCACAGATTCTGTGGATAAACATGTTTATATAGTTGTATTTATCCCATATAGAATTTGCTAACTTAATTAAAGCTGAATGAGTTAATTGAAAATATTAAAGCTAGTCAGTCACTTACAGTTAAACTGTGACTTTTTGGGGTGAGCAAAATTACGCCAAACACAGTGCGTATAAAAAACAACCAAAAGCAAAGATATCCACCTTACAGGGGTTTTGCTATCATGGCGCTGTTAATTATTCAAGGTAAATGAGTAGCATGCGACCAACAAAACCCCATTCAATTAATGACTTAATGCAACGCGTAAACGCTATTGCCGGTTTAACATTAGGGCAATTAGCCTCTCAATACAGCTTTAAAACCCCTGACGACCTATTACGTGAAAAAGGCTGGACCGGGCAACTTATTGAATACGTGTTAGGCGCTACTGCAGGCTCAAAACCCCTCCCCGACTTTGAAGATTTAGGCGTTGAATTAAAAACACTGCCTATTTCGTATAAAGGAAAACCCTTAGAAACCACTTTTGTGTCGGTTACCCCCCTTATAAACGTAACCGGCATGACGTGGCATACAAGCGCTGTGCGTAAAAAACTCAATCATGTTTTATGGCTGCCTATATTGAGTGAGCGCGATATTGCGCCTTTTGATAGAACCATAGGCAGTGGTTTTTTATGGCAGCCTACGCCTGAGCAAGATGCGTTGCTACAACGTGATTGGGAAGAACAAATGGAGTTAATAGCGCTTGGGCGAGTTGATGAAATATCAGGCCATTTAGGGGATGCTATACAAATTAGACCTAAAGCCGCTAATAGCAAAGTAGTTACCGATGCTATTGGTCCAAATGGGCAAACAATAAAAACCTTACCGCGTGGTTTTTATTTAAAAACCAGTTTTACAGGTGAAATATTGAAGCAGCAATTTCAGCTCTGAGCTGTGCAGAAAATATTATGAGTTAAGCAAATCCTGTTTCGCACTACTTGCGCGCGTTAGCAAGCTTAACGCCTACAAAGCATACTCATCTCTTTGAAAAATTATCAGGCATAAAAAATCCCCGCATTAGCGAGGATTTTATTATCTAAAATTAAAAATAAGATTCTATATAAAATAGAATTACTGACCTTTAACTTCTTTAAGACCGTTGTAAGGTGCTTTAGAACCTAGCGCTTCTTCAATGCGAAGAAGTTGGTTGTACTTAGCAACACGGTCAGAACGGCTCAATGAACCTGTTTTAATTTGACCAGCAGCAGTACCTACCGCTAAATCAGCAATTGTTGCATCTTCTGTTTCGCCAGAACGGTGCGAAATAACAACTGTAAAGCCTGCATCTTTAGCCATTTTGATTGCTGCTAACGTTTCAGTTAGTGAACCAATTTGATTAAATTTAATTAGGATTGAGTTAGCAATACCGTTATCAATACCGCGTTTTAAAATCTTAGTGTTAGTTACGAATAAATCATCGCCTACTAATTGGATTTTATCGCCCATTAATTTAGTTTGGTGCGCAAAGCCATCCCAATCTGACTCATCTAAGCCATCTTCAATAGATACAATTGGGTATTGCTCAGTTAAATCTTTTAAGAAGTAGTTAAACTCTTCTGAAGTGAACTTTTTGCCTTCACCTTTCAGATCGTAAATGTTTGCTTCTTTGTCGTAAAACTCAGAGGCTGCACAGTCCATAGCCAGTGTAATATCTTTACCTAGCTCGTAACCTGCGTTTGCTACAGCTGTTTTAATAGCAGCAAGTGCCGCTTCGTTTGATGCAAGGTTTGGTGCAAAACCACCTTCATCACCTACCGCTGTAGAGTGGCCGTCTGCTTTTAATACTTTAGCAAGGCTGTGGAACACTTCAGCGCCCATACGTAGGCCTTCGCGGAAGTTTTCAGCGCCAACAGGTTGGATCATAAATTCTTGAATATCTACAGAGTTATCTGCGTGCTCACCACCGTTGATGATGTTCATCATAGGTAACGGCATTGAGTAAACACCTGGTGTACCGTTTAAGTCTGCGATGTGCTCGTAAAGCTCAACTTTTTTAAATTGTGCAGCGGCTTTTGCAGTCGCTAGTGATACCGCTAAGATAGCATTTGCACCTAGTTTTTCTTTATTTTCGGTGCCATCTAAATCTAGCATTACTTTATCTACAGCACTTTGCTCTAATGCGTTTTGGCCTTTTAGCGCATCCGCAATTTCGTTGTTAATAAAACCAACTGCGTTTAATACGCCTTTACCTAAGTAACGGGCTTTGTCACCATCACGTAGCTCTAGTGCTTCGCGAGTACCTGTTGATGCACCTGAAGGAGCGGCAGCGCGGCCCCAAGAACCATCAGCTAAATATACATCAGCTTCAACAGTAGGGTTACCACGCGAGTCCATAATTTCGCGACCAATTACTTTTACGATTTCTGACATCTTGATTCCTCTATATTCCCAAAATGGTGAGTTCAGCTAACTTTACTACGTTTTATATCTTTTAGTCAGCCCTTTAGACAAAAAAGCCGTGCAATATGCACGGCTTTTTTTAATTACGAAGACGTTTTTTGGTGAGTATGAGCGGCTGCTACAAACCCTTCAAATAACGGGTGACCATCACGTGGTGTTGACGTAAATTCCGGGTGGAATTGCGCGGCAATAAACCATGGGTGATCTTTGTTTTCGATGATCTCTACTAGTTTTTTATCTTCTGATAAACCGGTAAAGCTTAAGCCTGCTTGCTCTAATTGCTCTACAAAGTTGTTGTTTACTTCGTAGCGATGACGGTGACGTTCAATAATTTCTGTATTGCCGTACACTTCGTGCACCTTAGAACCCGGCGTTAAGTGACATTTTTGTGCGCCTAAACGCATGGTGCCACCTAAATCAGATTTTTCATCACGTATCTCAATGTTACCCTCAGCATCTAACCACTCGGTAATTAAGCCCACTACTGGCGCTTTAGAGTGAATATTAAACTCAGTTGAGTTAGCGTCGGTTAAACCTGCAACATTACGTGCATATTCAATAAGCGCTACTTGCATACCTAAACAAATGCCTAGGTAAGGTACTTTGTTTTCACGGGCATACTTAGCTGCTAAAATTTTACCTTCAACACCACGGCCGCCAAAACCACCAGGTACTAAAATAGCATCTAGATGAGAAAGCAGTTCTACCCCTTTGCTTTCTAAGTCTTGCGAGTCAACGTATTCAATATTAATGGTTAAACGGTTTTTAAGACCTGCATGCTTTAGTGCTTCGTTAACTGATTTGTATGCATCTGGTAGTTCAATGTACTTACCAACCATACCAATCGTTACTTCGCCAGTCGGGTTAGACTCTTGATAAAGTACTTGTTCCCATTCAACTAAATCAGCTTCTGGTGCGTCAAGGTGGAAACGACGACACACAAAGTTATCTAGCTCTTGTGATTTTAATAGCGCAGGAATTTTGTAAATGCTGTCTACGTCAGGAAGCGAAATAACCGCTTTTTCTTCAACGTTTGTAAACAATGCAATTTTTGCACGTTCGTTGTTAGGTAATTTACGGTCTGAGCGACAAATAAGAATATCTGGCTGAATACCTACAGAGCGTAACTCTTTAACTGAGTGCTGTGTTGGTTTTGTTTTCACTTCGCCTGCAGGGCCTAAGAATGGCACTAGCGTTAGGTGAATAAATAGCGCACGTTCACGGCCAATTTCTGTACCTAACTGACGAATTGCTTCAATAAATGGTTGTGATTCAATATCACCTACTGTGCCACCAATTTCTACAATCGCAATATCATGACCTTCAGCACCGTCGTATACACGTTGCTTAATGTCATTTGTGATGTGTGGAATAACCTGAATGGTTGCACCTAAGTATTCACCACGGCGCTCACGACGTAGTACATCTTCGTACACTCGCCCTTGTGTGAAGTTGTTGCGGCTGGTCATTTTGGTGCGAATAAAACGCTCGTAGTGACCTAAATCAAGATCCGTTTCGGCGCCGTCTTCTGTAACGTATACTTCACCGTGTTGAATTGGGCTCATTGTGCCTGGGTCAACGTTTATGTAAGGATCCAGCTTTAAAATGGTAACATCTAAACCGCGGGCCTCTAAAATAGCTGCCAATGACGCTGCTGCAATACCTTTACCCAACGAAGAAACAACCCCGCCAGTAACGAAGATAAATTTTGTACTCATGCGAACCCTAGAATATCAGGAATTAAAAGGAATATAACACCCGAGAAAGAGACTCTGGGTATATCATCAAGACGGGGCGAAATTGTACCAAAACAGCGTTGAGCAATCCAGCTAAAAATAGCGTTTAGACGCACAAAAAATGTTCGTTGATTAACATTAGGTTGTACTGAGCTAATCTTATTTCGCTTTTTTAATGGCTTCCCATGCTTCTTCCATTTCGTCAAGCGTTGCGCGCTCTAAACTTTTACCTTTTGCAATTAAATAACCTTGCACTTTTTCAAAGCGCGCCGAGAACTTATCGTTGGCTTGTCTGAGTAGTTGCTCTGGGTCGCGTTTAACATGGCGAGCCACATTTACCGTGGCAAATAATAAGTCGCCTATTTCTTCTGCTGTATGATCGGATGAAGGGTCGTGCTCAAGCGCTTCTTTTACTTCAAGTACTTCTTCACTTACTTTATCAAGTGCCCCGTGGTAGCTTGGCCAATCAAAACCAAGTGCGGCAACACGCTGCTGAATTTTTTTAGCTTTAGTTAGGCTTGGCATATTGGTGGGTATATCTTGCCAAAGTGAGGCTTTGCTTGGCTGTACTTTTGCTGCACGCTCTTGTGCTTTAATTGCTTGCCATTGCTTTGCTAATTGCTCGTCGGTTAACGCTTGCTTAGTGTTAAAAACATGAGGGTGACGGCGGGTAAGTTTACTATTTAGCTCACTAACCACGTCGTTAAAATCAAACATGTCCTGCTCTTTGGCAAGTTGTGCGTAAAAAACGATTTGAAACAGTAAATCACCCAGCTCATTTTTAAGCTCGTTTAAATTACCCGACTCTATGCAGTCGGCCACTTCAAAGGCTTCTTCTAGCGTGTGCGGAACAATCGATTTAAAGTTTTGCTTGCGATCCCACGGGCAACCGTCGCTAGGATCGCGAAGCAACGCCATAATATCGAGTAGTTGCTCAAGGGCGTTACTGTTTGCCATTTTATTGGTTTCGCTTGGCACTGTGCACACCTTCAATTTGATGCAGCTTTGACAAAACCCGGTTTGTGCCCGATAGATCATGCACTTCTATTTGCATAGTAAATACTGCTAACTGATCGGCCCCAACTGTATTGACGTTCATGTTGATCACATTTACTTTTTCGTTAGCCAGTACAGAGCTAATATCGCGAATTAAACCTGAGCGATCGCTGGCTTCTATTTTTATACTTAGCGCATAAGAGCCGTTTATTTCATCTGACCAACTAACCGATATAACACGCTCTGGGTGTTGCTCTTTTAAGTTGTTAAATGAATCGCAATCTTCGCGGTGTACCCCAATGCCACGGCCTTGTGTAATATAGCCAATTATTTTATCGCCAGGTACTGGGCGGCAACACTTAGCAACGTGGCTCATTAAGCTGCCTACACCATCAACCACAATGCCGTTTTTATCGCCAGTTACTTTACTTGGCGCTTTAAAACGAATAACGGGTTCTTCTTCAGTACGATCACTGACAAAGTTAAGCATTTGGTTTAAGCGAACATCGCCGGCACCAATGGCAACCATTAAGTCATCTAGTTCTTTAAAATTAAAGCGCTTAATGGCTGGGTCTAAATCTTTGTAGGTTAAATCTAGCTTTTGCAGTTCGTTATCTAGAATCTCTTTACCGGCGCTTAAGTTTTTATCGCGGTCGAGCTGTTTAAACCAATGATGGATTTTAGCCCTTGCACGCGACGATTTAATATAACCAAGCGATGGATTTAACCAATCGCGGCTTGGATTAGGCTGCTTTTGCGTGAGAATTTCTACCTGATCGCCCGTTGATAGCTGATGTGTAAACGGCACTATTTTGCCAAATACTTTAGCCCCTATGCAGCGGTGCCCTACATTTGAGTGAATGTAGTAAGCAAAATCAAGCGGTGTAGCGCCAACAGGTAAATCGATGATATCGCCACTTGGGGTAAATATATAAACGCGGTCTTCTACAACTTGGTTTTTAAGCTCTTCGGCTAAATCGCCCCCATCAACCACTTCTTCTTGCCATTGCAGTAATTTGCGCAACCAGCTAATTTTTTGCTCATAGCCTGAGCCACGCCCAGGTAAAGCGCCTTCTTTATACATCCAGTGCGCGGCTACGCCTAGCTCTGCATCTTGGTGCATTTCGCTGGTGCGTATTTGTATTTCAACGGTTTTCCCTTCAGGGCCAAATACCACGGTATGAATTGATTGATAGCCATTTTGTTTGGGTGTAGCAACGTAGTCGTCAAACTCTTTATTAAGGTGGCGCCAATTAGTGTGCACAATACCTAGCGCGCCATAACAATCTTGCAGGCGCTCTACAACAATTCGCATTGCCCTAATATCAAACAGCTGATCAAACTCGTAGTTTTTTTGCTGCATTTTTTTATAAATGCTGTAAATGTGCTTAGGGCGGCCATACACTTGCGCCTCAATACCGGCTTCGCTTAAGCGAGCTTTTACTTGCGCAACCATGTCTTCCATATAGGCTTCACGAGCAAGACGTTTGTCATCAAGTTGTTTAGCAATGCTTTTATAGGTGTCGGGGTGTAAATACCTAAACGATAAATCTTCTAGTTCCCACTTAAGCTGGCCTATACCTAACCTGTTTGCTAACGGGGCAAAAATATCGGCGGTTTCTTTAGCGGCAATAACACGCTCTTCTTCATCGCCATTTTTTACATTGCGTAAATGGCACACTTGCTCAGCAAGTTTAATCACCACAGCGCGCACATCTTCAACCATGGTAAGTAACATTTTACGAATGTTATCTACCTGCATAGTGCCTTTACCTTGGTGCGATAAAGTACTAATAGCAGCCATTTGCGCAACCCCAGTTAAAAGCATGGCTACATTTTTGCCAAGTTGTGCTTCTACGGTTTCAAGGTCTACTAAGTCATTTAAGTAGTAATGCGTGAGATACGCGGTTGCGAGAGATTCTGCATCTAAATTTAGCTCGGCTAAAATCTCGACCATTTCTATGGCCGTGTTTTGCCGTGCTTGGTTGTCACATGTAACACACAATGCTTGCGCTTTGTTTAGTAGCGTTATTTTCTCTTGCGATAACGCTAACTGTTTTAGGCTAGTAGCAAAGTCACCTGTGTCGTCCTGCTGATGTGATTGACGTGTAGCGACCATAAAACGCTTTACCTCCGTTGAAATAACGCCATTGTTTCTATGTGTCCTGTATGTGGAAACATATTCATTAGCCCAATTTTAGTAACTTCAAAGCCTGCTTGCGAAATAATTGCACTGTCACGGGCTAAAGTAACAGGATCGCAAGAGACATATAAAATGGTTTTAAACTGCTTTAAAGGTAGTTGCTCTAAAACAGCCATAGCACCTGTGCGAGAAGGGTCTAATACTAATACGTCTAGCGCCTTATTAAACCATTGTGCTGTTTCAATTTTTTGCGTTAAATCAAAACAATGAAAGTGCGCATTAGTGATAGAGTTAGTTTGCGCATTTTGTGTCGCCATTGCAACCGCCGATGTAACCCCTTCTACTCCAATAACCGATTTAGCATGCTGGGCTAGCACTAATGAAAAGTTACCAATACCACAAAATAAATCCAATACTTGCTCGTTTCCTTGCAAGTTAAGCCAATTTACCGACTGAGCTAACATAGCTTGGTTAACTTCATCATTTACTTGAATAAAATTACCAAGGCCAAATTCAAACTTTAAATTAAACTTTTCTAAAAAATAATACGGCGTAGGCAAATGAGCCTGCTCTATAACATCGCTGTTGTCTTGCCAGGTAATTAACCACTGCTGTGCGTTTGCCGCTTCTTGTACGTAGCTTTTGGCTTCATCTGGTATCGCTTTAGTATGGCGAATAACAATAAAGTTCCCAGCCTCGTTTTGGCACAACTGTAAATGACTTATACTGTGTAGCGCTTTATATTGATTAATAAGCGTTTCAAAAATACTAAATACGTTAGTAAATGCCTCACTAAGCACATCACATTGCTCAATACTAATCACATTTTTAGAGCTAGGCGCACGATACCCAACTCGCATTTTTTTAGCGGCTTTATCATACATTACGGCAATACGGGCACTGCGTCTGTAATGAGTGGGCTTACTTAAAAGAGGCGCTTGCCAATTTAAGTCGCTTAATTTGGCAAATTTTTGAAACAGTTGCGTCACTGCATTCTGCTTTTCAGCCACTTGCTGATTTATTTCTAGGTGCTGCAACTGGCAACCACCACAGTGATTATAATGCTGACAAAAAGGCTGCGTGCGTGCATCGCTTGGATTAATAACCTTAACCAGCTTTGCACTACCGTATTTGGCTTTATCTTCTATTAGGGTTGCCGTTACTTTTTCATTCATTAAAGCGCCGCTTACAAAGCACACTTTATTATTGTGTTTGGCAACGCCCCGCCCTTGATGATCCATGGCCGTAATATTAAGTGTGAGTGTTTGCTGTTTAAGTGGTTTTTTCTTTGCTTTAAAAATTTGCGCCATGCGGCATTACCTTAAATTTTGTATTACGTATAAGCAAATCAGATGCTTTGAGAATAGCCGATGAACCGTATATACTCGATCCATACTAATAATGATAATAACGCTTCCATTATGACCAAATTAGGCTTACGTGATTCTGTTTTAACCTTAACCTTGATCCCCACAGTGATCATTGGTTTGTTACTTGGCGGCTATTTTACAATAAATCGTTACATTGAGCTTGATGAAATTTTATATCAGCAAGGCAGCTCAATATCTGAACCCTTAGCAATTGCTTTAGAGCAGCCTTTACTTGAAAAAAATAAAAAGCTGCTCAACCGTCTGATTAGTTACACACACAATAAGCACTCCCCAACCATTAAATCGATTGCTATTTTTGATACCAGCAATCAGCTTATTATGACCAGCAACTATCATCGCTCGTTTGATGAACTAACTCAAAAAGAACAAATTGAAAATCTTCACACAACAAAAATTAATAAATCAGAAGAGTTAATCACGTTCTATACTCCAATTTTTAATCACTCTGCACCGGTATCAAAATGGGATATTAATGATTTTCAAACCCCGCTTGGCACCGTTATTTTACAACTTAATAAAGACCAAGCGATTATAGGCCAGCAGCGAGCGGTTTTAATTAGCGGCATTGTTATTTTATTTTCAATAATATTGGCATCTATTTTAGCGCTTAAGCTTAGCCGTATGTTTATGAACCCGCTTAATAAGTTAGTACTTGCCACCGACAAACTAGTTGAAGGTAAAAGAGACACGGGTTTAAACGACACCATGATGGGCGAATTTGAACTTTTGCGTGAAGGGCTTAATACCATTGCCCACACTATGGTTATGCAAAAAGATGAAATGCAGAAAAATATTGATCAGGCCACGAGTGATTACCGCGAAACCCTAGAGCAATACGAAACTTCAAATATTCAGCTAACCATGGCCAAAAAAGAGGCGCAAGATGCTAACCGCGTTAAGTCCGACTTTTTAGCTAAAATGAGTCACGAGTTACGTACCCCGCTTAATGGGGTTATTGGCTTTACGCGCCAATTGTATAAAACACCTTTAAATAAACATCAAAAAGACTACCTCGATACCATAGAGCTTTCTGCCAATAGTTTATTGACGATTATTAGCGATATTTTAGATTTTTCTAAACTTGAAGCGGGCGCAATGGAGCTTGAATCAATCCAGTTTCAACTGCGCGATAGCGTAAACGAGGTTATGACATTATTAGCTCCCTCGGCGCATGAAAAACAACTTGAACTATCTATTTATATCAACCCACAAGTGCCTGATGATTTAACCGGTGACCCCACTCGCCTTAAACAAGTACTCATTAACTTGTTAAGTAATGCCATTAAGTTTACTGAAAAAGGCTCTATAAAAGTTGATATAAGCTACCGCTTATTAGATGAAGACCGCGCCTCTATTTTAGTATCAGTAACCGATACCGGTGTGGGTATTCCAATGGATAAGCAAGATGCGTTATTTACTGCATTTGGCCAAGCAGATTCATCTATCACCCGAAAATTTGGCGGCACTGGTTTAGGTCTTATTATTACCAAACATATTGTAGAGGCTATGAATGGCCGAATAACGCTAAATTCAGCCCCGGGAAGCGGCACCTGTTTTACCTTTAATGGTGTGTTTAGGTTGCCTGACCATACCTTTAGTAACGACTTACCTTCTAAATCACTTATTGGTAAACGCATATTATACTTAGAGCCACACGAGCATACGCACCACTCAGTGCTTTCTGTATTAAACGAGTGGGAAGCGGTTGTAACCGCCTGTTTTAATGAAGCAGCGTTTTTAGATGCCATCAAACATAAAATGTTTAAATACGATATTTGTATTATTGGTGATATGGCATCGGTAGATGATATGCAGCGACTTAAAGGCTATGTGAATATGGTTCGCGAGTCGTGCGATTATTTATACCTTATGCTCAATACTGTATCACATAATATGCGCGAAGCGTTTATTGGTAGCGGTGCCGATGCGTGCTTAAGTAAACCGCTTAATCATCGTAAATTATGTGAAGTACTGGCTGCGCCTTATCGCCTTGATCATCCAACCTTAAATATTGAGCCAAGCGATCAAACATTATTGCCATTAAAAGTACTGGTGGTAGATGACAACGATGCAAACTTAAAGCTTATTTGCACCTTGTTAAAAGAACAAGTTGAATTTATAGATACGGCCTACAATGGCTCACAAGCCTACAGTTTAAGTAAAAGCCATAAGTACGATGTTATTTTTATGGACATACAAATGCCGATTATGGATGGCATTACCGCGTGTAAACTTATTAAGGAGTCTTCTTTAAACGAAGACACACCTATTATTGCGGTAACCGCGCATGCACTGCACAGTGAAAAAGAGCAGCTATTAAAAGATGGCTTTAAAGGCTATTTAACTAAGCCTATTGATGAGGACATGCTGAGCCAAATTATATGCGATCATAGCCCGCAATCGCCCGTAAGCCGCGACAAAATTAAAAGTGTAACGTCACAAAGCCCAGCTCCATTTGAAAGTAACTGCTTAGATTGGTCGCTTGCGCTACAACGCGCAGGGGGTAAAGGTGAGCTGGCGCTGGAAATGCTCAATATGCTGTTACAAAGTGTGCCAGAGACACTCTCGCAGCTCAACGAGGCTATTGAGAAAAACGATTGCCAAACGGTATTAAGTGTTATTCACAAATTCCATGGCGCGTGCTGTTATACCGGTGTGCCTAAGCTTAAATCACTAGCAGAAACCATAGAAACCTCACTTAAAAGTGATTGCGTGCTAGATAACGTTGAGCCTGAACTATTTGAGCTTCAGGATGAGCTGGAAAACCTCATGGCAGATGCAAGTGTTACCGAGCATCAACGCTAAAAAACACGTAATAAAAAAGCGCAGTAAATGCGCTTTTAACAGGTTTTAATACCATTTTACTTAATTAAGTATTTCTATTAAATGGTGCCACCATAGGGTTAAATTTATAACCTTGCCTCAATCATGAGGCGTTTCATGTCGCGTACTGCTTTTTCAAGGCCATCAATAGCTGCGCGCGCAATAATAGCGTGGCCAATGTTAAGCTCATAAATTTCAGGCATTGCAGCAATTGGTTTTACGTTATGATAATGAAGGCCATGCCCTGCATTTACAATTAAGCCTAAGCTCGCCGCGTATTTTACACCCTCTCGTATGTGCTCAAGCTCTTTGTTTAAATCTTCATCATTAGTGGCATCTGCATACGCGCCGGTATGAATTTCTACATACGGTGCACCACACGCTTTAGCTGCATCTAACTGTGCTTTATCGGCGTCAATAAATAATGACACTTTAATACCCGCATCAGTTAGTGTTTTAGTGGCCGCTTTAATTTTATCTACATTACCAGCCACATCTAGGCCGCCTTCGGTCGTAAGCTCTTCACGTTTTTCAGGTACTAAACATACGTACTCAGGCTTTACTTCAAGGGCAATATTAATCATTTCATCTGTAACCGCTGTTTCAAGATTCATACGCGTTTGAATCGTTTTAGCCATTACGTATACATCGCGGTCTTGAATATGGCGACGGTCTTCACGCAAGTGAATAGTAATACCATCTGCACCGGCGTGCTCTGCCACACTGGCTGCATGTGCTGGGTCTGGGTATGATGTACCACGCGCTTGGCGAAGCGTTGCAATATGATCAACGTTTACGCCTAAAAGAATGTCTTTCATTTTGTTACCTGTAAAATATGTTTATTGAGAGGCCATAAATAATTCACGGCTTTTTAATGGTTTATTACCCAGTAAAGGTTTTAGTAAATAACGGCTTAATTGTTTTGCCATATAGAGTACATCGCTTTGGCTAAAATCATGATTAGCAATCGCTTTGAGCTGCGCGCCGCTAAACCCTGAGCGCGTATCTTGTTGCATCAAAAAACCCAACTCAGGAAAGTAACTATACGTTTGTCTTTCATCAATTGGCTCACCACTGGCATCAAAGCTAAAGTCGACGCCATAGCCCAACAACTCTAATAGTTGAAATTCGTATGAGCGCAGCACCGATTGTAAATCGACATCGCTATTTAAGTTCTCTAGGTGAGTTTTGTAGAGCTCAAACACTTGTTCAAGTGGCTCGTTTACCGGCACAATGCGGTTAGTCAGCTCATTTAAATAAAAGCCACAGTAAAGCTTATCCTTTGTTAAATATAAAGGATTACCATGTAGCTCAAATTTATTAATGTATTTTAAATCGTACTTGCCACTGTAATGAACAAGCAGTGCCTGAAAAGGCTGTAATTGTGCTTTGTGTTTAGTGGCCTGGCGACCACTCACTCTGGCTAGCATTCTAAGCTGGCCTACGCCTTCTACCAGCATATCGAGCATTACTTGGGAGTCGCTATAAGGACGCCGATGTAATAGGTACGCTGTGTAGAAGTCGCTATCCATATTAGTTGGTTAAATGCTGGTTAATCTTCGCCATAGCCTAAACTTCTTAAGGCACGTTCATCATCTGCCCAACCCGATTTAACTTTAACCCAAAGCTCTAAAAACACTTTGTTATCGAGCATTTCTTCAAGGTCTTTACGGGCTTCACGGCCAATCACTTTAAGCTTTTCGCCTTTGTTACCTATTACCATGCGTTTTTGGGTTTCACGCTCAACAAGAATTAACCCGTTGATATGCCAAACACCGTTTTCTTGCCATTTAAACTGCTCAATTTCTACAGTAACAGAATACGGCAGCTCTTCACCCATAAAGCGCATTAGCTTTTCACGAATAACTTCTGCCGCCATAAAACGCATTGAGCGGTCGGTTACATAGTCATCAGGAAAGTAAAATTCGCACGGTGGTAAGCGTTTAGTTACTTCGGCTTTAATTAAATCAACGTTTTTACCTTGCGTTGCCGATACCGGCATAATGCCCACAAAATCAAATTTGTCGCCAAGCATCTTCATATGCGGTAATACTAAATCGCGGTCTTTTACTTGGTCTATTTTATTAATAACAAGTAAAACGGGCTTACCACTTTGCGATACTTTATTAAGTACCATTTCGTCATCGGCATTCCAGTGAGTGCCCTCAACAACAAAAATAATAAGCTCTACATCACCAATTGAACTCGATGCAGCACGGTTCATTAAGCGGTTAATAGCGCGCTTTTCTTCAACGTGTAAGCCCGGCGTATCAATATAAACAGCTTGGTGTTGCCCTTCTGTATGAATACCCATAATACGATGGCGAGTTGTTTGTGGCTTGCGCGAGGTAATACTTACTTTTTGCTCAATGATTTCATTAAGCAATGTTGATTTACCTACATTAGGGCGGCCAACAATGGCAACCATGCCACAAAACGTATCAATATCACCTTCATGAGGCTGTATTAAGGTATCAAGATTCATTTTTTAGTATCTTCAATGCTTTTTCGGCAGCTTTTTGTTCGGCTTTACGGCGCGAGCTACCAACAGAAATAATGCTATCCATACCTTCAACTATACATTCAACCGTGAACGTTTGATTGTGCGCTTGACCTTTGGTATCAACAACGGTGTAGCCCGGTAAAGATAACTTACGCGCTTGTAGATACTCTTGCAGCAGGGTCTTAGGATCTTTTTGATTAAGCCCTGGTGATATAGCATCAAGTCGAGATTCGTACCACGCTAAAATTAGCTCGCCACAGCGGTCTATGTTTGAGTCTAAAAACACAGCCCCTATAATGGCTTCTACAGCATCAGCTAATGTTGATTCACGACGAAAACCACCGCTTTTTAACTCACCCGGCCCAAGGCGCAAGTAGTCACCTAAACCAAACTCTAGCCCAAATTCAGCAAGGGTTTGGCCACGCACAAGCGTAGAGCGCATACGGCTTAAATCGCCTTCACGCGCTTTTGGAAATTTGTCGTACAAAGCATTGGCAATAACAAAGCTCAAAATTGAATCGCCTAAAAACTCTAAGCGTTCGTTGTGCTGACCTTTATGACTGCGGTGCGTCATTGCCTGTTCAAGTAAACCTTGATCAGCAAATTCGTAGCCAATTCGTTTATATAATTCTGTTACATTTTTTTTCATTGTTACTGAATATTACCTAGGCGTTCAAAACGAACACCAGTTGGAACCCATCCTGGTAAAACATCATCTGGGCCATTCTCAAATTCAAAACTCATCCATATAAAGACAGCTTTACCCACCAAGTTTTCTTTTGGTACAAAGCCCCAAAAGCGACTATCTTGGCTGTTGTCGCGGTTATCACCCATCATAAAATAATGATCAGCTGGTACAGTCCATTCATCCGAAGGAGTACCTGGTTGCTGATAGTAACGCCCTTTACGTTCAGGTGCGCGTGGGTTGATTAAAATGTCGTGCTTGAGTGTCGTTAAATCTTCATTTACTCGGGCAAGCGACATTTGGCCTTGTTTAAACTCATTATCGTTAATTAATTTAAAATCAATTTTATTAAACTCATTACAAAGTAGGTCACCCTGCTGGGTCTCGCCTTCTTTACAATTAGGTTGAATATATAAACGTTTATCACGATAAACAATTTTATCGCCCGGTAAACCAATAGCACGTTTTATATAATCTACTCGCTCATCTAACGGGTATTTAAAAACAACAATATCGCCGCGTTCAGGCTCGCCTACATCTACAAGCTGGCTACGCCATACTGGGTCTTTAATCCCGTACGAGTACTTTTGTACTAAAATAAAGTCGCCCACCAACAAGGTTGGCATCATTGAACCTGACGGTATTTGAAAAGGCTCAAAAATAAACGACCTAAAAATAGTAATAGCTGCAATCATCGGAAAAATCGATTTTGCAGTTTCTGTAATTGCCGGCTCAGGTGCAATTAACGCCGCTGTTTCTTCATCAAGCTGGCCACCGGCAGATGTTTGGGCAAGCGCCAAACGCTCTTGCCTTTTTGGCGCATACATTAGGTGGTCAATTAACCATATTAAACCTGAGCCTAACGTTAATAACACCAATAAAACTGAGAAATAACCAGCCATCTATAATCCTTTGTTTTTATTTACCAACTTTCAAAATAGCTAGAAACGCTTCTTGCGGTACTTCTACGTTACCCAATTGCTTCATTCGTTTTTTACCATCTTTTTGCTTTTGCAGTAGCTTTTTCTTACGACTTACGTCACCACCGTAACACTTAGCGATTACATTTTTACGTAATTGCTTAACCGTGGTACGCGCAATAACATGTTGTCCTATTGCAGCTTGAATCGCAATATCAAACATTTGACGCGGAATAAGCTCTTTTAACGCATCAGCAAGTTGGCGGCCACGTGATTGTGCACTGTCGCGGTGAACAATTATAGCGAGCGCATCAACACGTTCACCATTAATAAGTATATCAACACGTACCATGTCTGATGTTTGAAAGTGCTTAAAGTTGTAATCAAGCGATGCAAAACCACGACTGGTTGACTTTAATTTATCAAAAAAGTCCATAACCACTTCAGCCATAGGTAGTTCATAAGTTACAGCGACTTGCTTGCCGTGATAACTCATTTTAGTTTGCATACCACGCTTTTCTACACACAGAGTAATAACGCTACCTAAAAACTCTTGCGGTACAAGTATGTTTGCCTCTACTACTGGTTCGCGGATTTCAACAATATCATTAACCGCTGGTAGGTCAGACGGGTTATCAATTTGACTCGTACCTTCTTTGGTTACTACTTCGTAGATTACAGTAGGTGCCGTGGTAATTAAATCAATATCGTATTCACGCTCTAAACGCTCTTGAATAATTTCCATGTGTAGCATACCTAAAAAGCCACAGCGGAAGCCAAAACCCAGTGCTGTTGAATTTTCAGGTTCAAAAAATAACGACGCATCATTTAAGCTTAGTTTATTAAGCGCATCGCGGAACGATTCATAATCATCAGAGGCAATTGGGAACATACCTGCATATACTTGCGGCTTAATTTTTTGAAAGCCTGGTAAACGCACTGGTGCCGCATTTTTTTGATGCGTAATCGTATCGCCCACTGGGGCGCCGTGTATTTCTTTAATACCGGCAATAACAAACCCTACTTCGCCGGTACGTAAAATACCCGTGTTGGTTTGTTTAGGGGTAAAAATACCCACGTGATCAGCTGTATGTACTTGCTCGTTCGACATTATTTTTATTTTGTCGCCGGCACGTAGTTCACCGTGCTTAATACGCACTAGTGATACAACACCTTGGTATGGGTCAAACCACGAGTCAATAATAAGCGCCTGCAAAGGTTGATCTTTTTCACCTACCGGTGGTGGGATATCCTTTACAATCATTTCAAGTACTTCAGCAATACCAACACCTGTTTTTGCACTACATTGCACAGCGTCTAGGGCATCAATACCAATAATGTCTTCAATTTCTTCTGCTACACGAAGCGGATCGGCTTGCGGTAAATCTATTTTATTTAAAACAGGGATTACTTCTAAATCCATTTCAATGGCGGTATAACAGTTTGCCAGCGTTTGTGCTTCAACACCTTGCCCGGCATCAACAACTAAAAGCGCACCTTCACATGCCGCTAAAGAGCGAGAAACTTCATAAGTAAAGTCAACGTGCCCTGGTGTATCGATAAAGTTAAGTTGGTAGGTTTCGCCATCGTTAGCTGTGTAGTTAAGCGTTACACTTTGCGCTTTAATGGTAATACCGCGCTCACGCTCGATGTCCATTGAATCTAACACTTGCTTTTGCATTTCGCGGTCTGTTAAGCCACCACAAACCTGGATCAAACGATCTGAAAGGGTCGATTTACCATGGTCAATATGGGCGATGATCGAAAAATTACGGATATGCTTCATAAACTGGATTCTAAACTTCTATTTTAATAGGCTAAGTACGAACACCTGAGTGACTTGAAAATACTTATTGGGTATAAGTGCTATATAAGTGGCTAAATGCGCTTTAGATAATCAAATTTTGATTGCCTTTTTACCCTGTATTTCCAAGTTACTCTGGTATAAAACGGCAATTTTACATTTAATTGGCCTTAATCACCATCTATTTGCGTTAAAGGAAGGCTAATTGGATGAATTTTTATCACTTTTACATCATGCCTGAGTGTTTTTACTTTGCTTTTAGCTAAAAAGTAACCACCTACACCGCCCAAAGCGGCGAATAATATTTGCCATCCCTGCGCTAAAAGTAGTAATTCGGCACTAATAAATGCAAGCGTTAATCCTAAAAATAAAGGCAGCATGTATACAGCAAAAGCATGTTTGACTAGATGCGAATCATCTAATGAGAGCGTTACTTTTTGGCCCACTTCTACAGGAGTATCAAATTGATATGGAAAGGTTTTTTTATCGCTACCAAAGAGTTTGGCAAAGACTTGCGAGCCACAGCGACCATTACACCCTTCGCAGGCTTTTTTTTGCTGGGCTTCTAAGTGGGCAGTGGTGCCATCTAGGGCAACCACTGTAAGTGTTTGTTCAATCATAACAACCCTTACGAATTGTTTATAATGCGCGAGTCACTGACTCAGCAATTGCCTTTGCGGTTTGGCTTGGCACATTACCAACAACGGATACATCAAAGTTTCCGCCATTATGCACATAAATTGTCGTTGCGCCAGAAGTTAATGATCCGCTTAAGCGGCGACCTGGTAAGGGGCGCTGTACAAAAACAGAAATTTCAACAAACCCGTCAGAATATAAATAATAGTCAGTAAGTTCGTTATTTAAATCAAGTTTATGGCGGTCTGATTTTAGTAATTTAAAGCCATTCGGTAACCACCCAATGCGCCAGTTTGTGGCATTACTTTTTTCACCTTCCAGTGCGTTACCTGGTAACGGCGTTGGAAAATTACGATTGAGCACTTCTAAAATCATCGGTGCTGGTTGCTCTGTTACGCTAATATGGGTTAACTGTAGCTGCTCTAATGCTTCACCTTGGTGGTTAACATACGCGGCTTTTAATAACAGCGATGACTCTGTATCAAGCCAAATCCAATAGTTATATTTGTATTCATCTTTTGATTCTATTCTCACCAGTTGCGCCGCTCGCCCTGCAATACGGCCTTTACCACCTAGCACAAAATCATATTGGCTGCTTAGCGCTTCAATATCTTTAAATAATACTTCAGGTATTGGCCCAGCAATGGAGTCTGTATTTATAGAATATGGCTGCGATTGCGGTTCAAAGTAGGTTACTTGGTCGTTAATTCTCACCATTTCTAAGCCCGCGCCATTAAGTAAACTTAAATGCTCAAGCTCTGTTTCACCTTGCTTTGCATGAACCCAACGGTAGGGTTCCATGGCTTTACCCTTTACCACCACAAAAGAGGCGTCAAAATTACGGGTATGCACTGCGTTCGCCATGTTTAGTAATAAATCTTTGGCGGGATTTGTGTCGTTAGCAAAAACATTAAAGCTTAATACCAACGACAGAACAAAAGTGATTACTTTCATTTAATTAGTTTTTTTCCTCTTGCGCTTTGTCACTATTTTGCGCTGTTTGCAAAGAGTGTGCAACACGTGCTTGACGTTGATGCTCTAAAACTAACGCGCCAATGCGTTGTTGCTGTAATTCGCGTAAACCCTGCTCAGCATTTTCAAGAGCAGGTTCTGATGAATAACTCACCGGTGATGCCATACCTGTTAATGGGGTAGTTTGTAAAAGCGGAATTTCGCTTTCTTGCTCGCCCGCACCTTGTGGCAAGGTATTTACGCCAACAATGGCAAACATAGCTACGCTTGCAGCAATAGCAAGTTGTGCAACCGGCTTACGCCAATTAAACGCCACTACTTTGTTGTCTTGCTGCGCTTCACTGTGCTCGGTATCAGGCGCTTTGTTTGCTGTAGATTGGGTGAAATCGGCATACACAGGCTCACTTTCAAGTGCTAAGGCGATGTTATCGCTTATATCGATGTGTATGTCGTTGTTATTTTTTTGAGCACGCATCGCATCACCAATTAGCGCATATCGACCAAACGTAGCAACATCCTGATCAGAAATTTTACCCTCTGCAAGGTGTTGTTCGCCGTCAAGTAATGCTGATAACGTTTCGCTATCCAACTTGTTAACGTGTGCTTTTGTCATACTAAGACTCGCCTATTAATGGGTTTAATTTATTATCTATTGCTTCTCGGGCTCTAAAAATACGCGAACGTACTGTCCCAACAGGGCAATCCATTACCACGGCTATTTCTTCATAGCTCATCCCTTCGATTTCTCTTAGGGTAATCGCGGTTTTAAGGTCTTCAGGCAAACTATCAATCGTATTAAAAATAACAGCGCGTACTTCGTCGCTTAACAGTAAGTTTTCAGGCGATGCGTTTGAACGCATCGAATCCGCACCGTCATAAAACTCGGCATCTTCAGCGTCTATATCGTTTGCTGGCGGTTTACGGCCCTGAGCTACTAAATAATTTTTAGCACAATTAACGGCAATACGGTATAACCACGTATAAAAGGCACTATCACCTCTAAAGTTTGGAAGTGCACGGTAGGCCTTAATAAATGCCTCTTGTGCTACATCTGCAATATCGCCTTGGTTAGACACATAACGTGAAATTAACCCTGCAATTTTGTTCTGATACTTCTTTACTAATAGGTTGAAGGCGTTTTTATCTCCTTGCTGGACCCTTTTTACAAGCGCTAAATCTAATTCCTGCTCGCTCATTCGAGCCGGTACTCCTCTGTTTGATTCTTGCTGGTTATTCATAGTGTCGCCATTGTTCACAAATACTCTGACCTCTTTATGAATAAAAAGTTCTGCTTAATATTATTTTTTTATAAAATAGTCGTAAATAACGGCGCTAAGCCATTAAAATCACTACGTAGTAATATGACAAATATGATACAACTACATTATTAAAAACAAATATTGCTCTAATTTGAGCATTGTAACCGCAAAGTACCTCTGACATGAACCAAAATAAACATCATATTGCTGATGTCGCTATTATCGGTAGCGGCGCGGCGGGCTTATCTCTTGCATTGTCTTTAGCTAACTATTGTAATGTTACTGTGATCAGTAAAGGTGCCCTCACCGAAGGCTCTACACTGTATGCACAAGGCGGGATTGCCGCAGTATTTGATAAAAAAAACGACAGCATAGAATCACATGTTGAAGATACCCTTGATGCCGGCGGTGGTTTATGTGACCGAGAAGCTGTGCATTATACTGCAAGTAATGCGCATCAGTGTTTACAATGGCTCATTGAACAAGGCGTTCCTTTTGACATTGAGTTTGATAGCAAAGGAAAAGAGCGCTTTCATTTAACCCGCGAAGGCGGACACAGCCATCGCCGTATTTTACATGCAGCCGATGCCACTGGTAAGGCCGTACAAACCACGTTAATTAGCCAAGTTAAAGCGCATAAAAACATTACCTTGCTCGAGCAATACAACGCCATCGATTTGATTAGTGATAAAAGCTTAGGTAAGCCGGGTTCGCATATTCATGGCATGTACGTGTGGAATAAAAAAGCAAAAAAAGTAGAAACTATTTCCGCTAAATTTGTAGCGCTCGCAACAGGGGGGGCAAGCAAGGTGTATTTGTACACTTCAAACCCTGATGTATCTAGCGGTGACGGTATTGCCATGGCGTGGCGTGCAGGCTGTAGGGTAGCCAATATGGAATTTAACCAATTTCACCCCACTAGCCTTTATCATCCTGAGCTACAAAACTTCTTAATTACCGAAGCTATGCGCGGTGAAGGAGCGTATTTAAAGCGCCCCGACGGCACTCGCTTTATGAAAGACTTTGACGATAGAGAAGAGCTGGCACCGCGCGACATAGTAGCCCGTGCTATCGACTTTGAAATGAAGCGTTTAGGTGCAAATTGTGTATACCTAGATATTAGCCACAAAAATAAAGACTTTATCATTGAGCACTTTCCTACTATTTACGCAAAGTGTTTAAGTGTAGGGCTTGATATAACCAAAGAAGCCATCCCGGTTGTTCCTGCCGCGCATTATACATGTGGCGGTGTAATGAGCGACTTTAACGGTAAAACCGATTTAGATAACTTATACGCTGTAGGCGAAGTAGCCTACACAGGTTTGCACGGCGCTAACCGTATGGCGAGCAATTCATTATTAGAGTGCATTGTATTTGCTCACGCTGCAGCTAAAGATATTTTAAGTAAACTTGAGCATGCGCCAGCACCACTTGCGCTGCCAAGCTGGGATGAAAGCCGAGTCAGTAATTCTGATGAAGAAATTGTTATTACCCATAACTGGCACGAACTGCGGTTATTTATGTGGGATTATGTAGGCATTGTGCGCTCAACTAAACGCCTAGAACGAGCACTGCACCGTGTTGAGTTATTACAACAAGAAATACATGATTATTACGCAAACTTTAGAGTAAGTAATAACTTATTGGAGCTTCGTAATTTAGTGCAAGTAGCCGAGCTGATAATTAGAAGTGCAATGCAGCGTAAAGAAAGCCGCGGCCTTCACTATACGATTGACTATCCTGAGCAAAATGAAAACCCAACACCCACTATTTTGATTCCACCTCGCCATTAATGGCAATCAATGCTGCGCGCTTTAAACGTGCGTAGCTTTGCTTATTTACGCCATTAGCTGAAATAATAAGCCATTGGCGTTTATTAAAACCTTTAATGTGTAACCAAACAGTAGTATTTAATATTTTTGTTTTAGGGGTTATTTGCCCCTGAACCTTTAAATTTTCGTTTTCGAAGCGTATTTGCTTAGGCTCTAAAATAATAACGCCACTTTCAGGGTGAATAGCCACTATTTTTTGCCATACCCAGCAAAACGCAATTGTATTTACAGTTATACAAACAACAATGCTAAAAAAAGAGCTTAAATAAAGCCCTAATACCACACTTAATAAGCAGAAAAACAGCACCACAGGCCGCTGTTCTGCTTTATTATTTACTACCGTAAACCTATACACGAACTCGGTCTAAAATTAGCGATACCATGGTATTAAGCTCAGCATCTTTACACTCTTCATGGCCCATAAACCATGCAAATAAATCAGGGTCTTCTTGGGTTAGCAAACGCTGAAATACAGCCTGCTGCTGTGCATTTAACGAATCATACGCCTGCTCTACAAATGGCATAAACAAAACATCTAACTCTAACATGCCGCGGCGACAAGCCCAGCGTATACGTGCTTTACTATGAATTTCAGTCATTTTAAACCTCATACTTAATTGTCCCGAGTTTAACAAATACCCGCCTAATTAGCAGCTATTAATCTGTGTTCAAATAATAAAAAACTGCCCGCCTTCGTTGCTGTACCCTAGGTTATAACTGCGTTATTATGTCTACTCATTTGTATTGCACAGAAGGTTTTTATGTCGAGCGTTTATGCATGTCCGTTATCTCACCAACTTATTAGCCTAACCGGTGCGGATAAATTGTCTTATCTTCACGGACAAATCACTCAAGATCTCAATAAACTATCTAACAGCAATTATTTATGGGCTGGTCACTGCAGCGCCAAAGGCAAGTTGTGGGGTGTATTTAAATTATTTTCTCACCAAGATAGCTACTACTTAGCAGGTTCACAGCCTGAGGTAGAGAAGTCGCTCAGTGAGCTAAAAAAATACGCTGTGTTTGCCAAAGTCGATATTGATGTTTCTACGAACAGATTAATCGGGTTGATCAGTGACGATTTAACCCCAGTACTAGAAAAACTTGATATTCGTTTTTCTGATGACCAAACGGCCTGTGATTTCCCAAGTGGTAAAGCCCTTAAGTTAGCGCCAAATCGCGTTTTACTAATGGTTGATAGCCAATTTAGTATGCCAGATGATGTGTCTACATTAGATAACTGCGCACTATGGCAAGAAGCCGCTATAAAAGCGGGCGAGCCACAATTAAATAGTGACGCCATTGGCGAATACGTACCACAAATGGTAAACCTTCAAGCTATTAACGGCATTAGTTTTAAAAAAGGCTGTTACACCGGCCAAGAAACGGTTGCCCGTATGAAGTACCTAGGTAAAAACAAACGCGCTATGTATATTGTTACAGGTAAAAGCGATGGCCTACTTGAAGAGCCAGAGCTTGAAACCCAAGTGGGCGAAAACTGGCGCCGCGCTGGTAAACTAATTGCCCAAAGCTATAACGAAAATAGCCAAACCTTATTTGGCCTTGTTGTGCTGCCAAACGATACACCAAGTACACACGTACTTCGTGCAAAGCACACCCCTCAGGTAGAGCTAAGCATTCTGCCTCTACCTTACTCTCTTGAAGATGAATAAATAGGAATGACTATGATCGTTGCACCAAACACAGTAGTAAAAATGCATTATTCAGTACTGGATAACGATGGCAATACCATTGATAACTCTTTTGATGGCGAGCCACTGGTTTTTATTATTGGCACAGGCTACTTAATCCCAGGGCTTGAAAATGCACTCCAAGGCAAGCAAGCCGGTGATACATTAAATGTAAAAGTAGAACCTGAAGAAGGCTACGGCGAACGTCACGATAACCTAATGCAAGCGGTGCCTAAGTCGATGTTTGATGGCATGGAGATTGAAGTGGGTATGCAATTTAGAGCGTCAACTGATGATGGTGATCAATCTGTGATGATTATCGAGATTCAAGATGAAGACGTTATAGTTGATGGCAACCACCCGCTTTCGGGTATTACCCTTAATTTTGATGTAGAAATTTTAGAGGTGCGCGAAGCAACCGAAGAAGAGCTTGCGCACGGCCACGTGCACGGTGAAGGCGGTTGTGGTCACGATCACTAATCATACCGCCGTTTATAAAAAAAGCGCCTAAGGCGCTTTTTTTATAACATATTGTTGTAGGTTGCGGTTTTTATTGGCGCCGGTTCCTCTAAAGGGGTTTCACTGGGTGTTATTTTACCCTCAAGCGCACGTAATAAGCCTTGCTGATCGTTTGTCCCCACTCGGTACTTAGTACCGTCTTTTAAGGTTAACTGTAGCGCACTAAACCCGGATACAGAATACACCCACCCATCATGCGTAATACGAATACCAATACCATGGCGGTAAGAGTTTTGCACCGCTTTAGCCTCTACTATGTCCGCAAGTGCTAAACGTTGCCCCGCAACGCCAGGGCCAAAAGCCCAACTAATTGTTTGCTCGTCAACTTTTACAGTTAAACCATGAAACAAAAAACCGACTAAAACCAATACACCGGCAAATACCATTAATGGCACATCGGCGCCCATTAAGTTCCAGGCTAAGGCTACAAAGCCGCCTATCCATGCTAAAACAAAAAATATAAACACCGCATATTGTTTATGCTGATACATAACGCTCTCTTTATTATTAAAAACTGTACACCAACGTGGCGCTTAATTCTGAGTCGTATTTAAGGTTATCGTCTTCAGGTTTTGAATTATAACGATACATATAGGCAAACTTTAACGATACCGCACCTATAACTTGGCTAATCAAAGCGGTTTCTGACTTCAAACGCGAATTTAACCCCGACAAAGACTGCTCAATACTCACATCTTGATTAAAGCGCGTGCGCTTAGATACCAAACGCTCCCACTGCATTGCAATACGCACTAAATAACCGGTTTTGTTTTCATCTTCTTCGCTTACCTCTGACTCATCATCAGCGACGGAGCGATATAAACCTGGGCCAATATCAATATCTACTTTATTTTTTACACCTTGGTAAACTCTGGCACCATAGCCTGTAGCCACCGTACTTTTGTAATCTAGGCCGCTAAATTTATCTTCTTCGTAGTCACCGTAAATAAAAAATGAAGAGTTTTTAACGCCCACTTTGTAGTTACCCTGTGCAGAGACAAAAATACGGTCTGCCGTTACATCGGTTTGCCCTGTATCTTCGTTTTGATCTCGTTTATACAAGGTGTCTAATTTAAATTGGTTACGCCAATTTTCGAAGTCCTGGTATAAATTTCCTCTAAACTTAAAGCTGGTAGAGTTAGTATTACCCTTACTTAAAATCAAGCCAAATTCCGTATCGCCATAGAGCATTTCGCCTTTATGTAGCTCGTGAATTTCTTCATCAGAGAGTTGTCCATATTCATGAAAGTCTTCAAATGGATCAACAGCCCAACATCGGCTGCTCATTATTAAAAACACGAATAGTAAATACTTATGCACGGTAAACTCTCTTGCACATACAAACAAAACTGCTTACTCAGCGTGCTCTGTTTCTTTCCACAAAATATGACAAAACGGCGCGTCTTTATCACGGCTAATTAAAATTTTTGCAAATAACACATCTTCGTTTTCAAACTCTAACCCCACTAGCACTTGCACAAATAACTCCGGCTCTATTTCAAGTGCTACAAAGTCTTGCCATTGCTCATCAGGCTCGCCCTCTTCAATAAACCCAAGTTCTTCTCGGTATTCGTTAAAGTCTTCAACATCTTGTTCGCTAAGATTATTTGGCGCCAGCTCTAAAAAAATATCGTACGCTTGATGGGTAACTTCTTCTTCGCTATATAAACGTGGGCCTGACATGGGTAAAACCTCAATGCATTTTAAGTGCGCACATAATATCAAAACTCATCTGTGTTTTGAGAAAAAACAGCTAAAAATAATGACTTTTTTGTTACCAGCTCATGCGCGGTTAAGCTTAAATAAGATTCAAAGTGCTTTGACTAAAAAAGTTAAAAATAATTCAATTTATTTTTTATTATAAAACAAACCGTTACTTTACTTAGTAAGGCGTACATCATAAGCTCAAACACATAACAATAGGAGAGCGCAATGATAAAACTAGAAATACAACAAGGCATTGCTAACGTTATTTTAAGCCGCGCAGAAAAACAAAATGCACTTAGCTTTGATATGTTCATGCAATTAAACAGCACTATTAAACGTATAAAAAAAGATAAAAGTGTTCGCGCCGTAGTGATAAAAGGTGATGGTGAGCATTTTTGCTCAGGGCTTGATGTGGCTGCAGTGATGGCCTCACCATTAAACATTGTTAGGCTGTTGCTAAAATGGCTACCTGGCAATCAAAACCTAGCGCAGAAAGTGGTACTGGGCTGGCAATCGTTAAGCGTACCTGTGATTGCGCAAATAAATGGAAATTGTTTAGGGGGTGGGCTACAAATAGCATTGGGCGCCGACTACAGAATTGTTGATACCCACGCAAAACTGGCCATTATGGAAGCGCGTTGGGGGTTATGCCCCGATATGGGCGCTAATGTAGTGCTTGCTGGTTTATTAAAGCGCGACCAAGCGCTGTGGCTGGCAAGCCACGCCGATCCTATTAGTGCACACACGGCCTACGAGCTGGGGTTAGTCACAGAGCTTACAGACAATACCGAACAGGCCACGCAGCGCATGTTAAATATATTACGTGAACGCTCCCCCGATACACTGGCAGCGATAAAGCGCGTTACTCAAAAAAGCTACACAACAAACCAACGACAAATTTTAGCTAAAGAAACGTTTAGCCAAATTCGCTTGTTACTCAATCCTAATACTAAAAAAGCAATTGCCAAAGCAAAAGGGAAAACAGATATAAGCTATGCAAATTCAAAGCGCTGGTAAGACTAAATTAGCATTTAATAATAGTGCGTATTTGCTAACGTTAATTTCTTTCTATATTAATGAGCCATTATCATGAAGTACTTGCTTAGCAGTGCAATTATTTTACTGTGCTTAGGGTGTGCTAAATTAATAATGCACTTAATTGGTGGCAGCTTCCCTGCACCGCTCCTTGGCATGGTTATTTTACTGAGTTTATTACTGTTAGGTGTAGTGAAAGAGCACCATATTAAACCCTCGGCCTCCCCTATTTTAAATATTATGCCAATATTTTTTATACCCGCGGGGGTAGGATTTATCGAGCACATTGCACTTATTAAGCTGCATTGGCCCTATTTGGTTTTGGTTATTTTGCTCGTCCCTGCCAGTACGCTTTTACTGGTAAGCAGTGTTGTTGGCTATGTTAAAGGTAAAAATAACAATGACTGAGCTGCACCTTACGCTATGGTACTTAACAACTCCCGCTATTATTTTGCTGTTTTTACTATTAAGAGCGTTTAATAAACACTGGCAGCACAGCATAGTAAAGTCGCTCACCAACCCAGTGTTTTTAAGTATTGCGATTATTGCCTTAGTACTTGTTAATTTAAAATTACCTTATGCTGATTTTTCCACGCATAGCCAACTACTTAGTTGGCTATTAGAGCCTGCTATAGTGGCACTGGCCTTACCTTTGTATCAGCAGTTTATACATGTCAGAAAAAATCTACTGTTAATAGTAAGCACGTGTAGCTTAGGCATTATTAACGCCACTGTGGTGGCTTTTATTTTAAGTATTTTGTTTGATGTACCCGCCAATTTAAGCGCCTCCGTAGCTGCATTAAGTGTAACTACGCCTATTTCGTTAATAGTTACTGAGTCTTTAGGGGGGATTAGCTCTCTTGCCGCAGCATTAGTTATATTTATTGGCTTACTAGGTGCACTCTTTGGGTTAATGCTCATTAAGTGGATAGGTGTTAATAACCAGCAAGCTCAAGGAATAGCAATGGGAACTGCGTGCCATGCTATAGGCACCGCAGCAGCACTGGACGAGCACCCAAAAATAGGCGCGTTTTCCTCGGTTGCTATGGCTTTAAGCGCATTATTAACCGCCATAATAGTCCCCGTGCTATATCCTTTTTTAGTCAACACTTTGCTATAGTTAGCAAAAATAATTACGCAATATAAAGAGCCCACTATGATCAGTTCTGAAATAGAACAATTTGAAAAATACTACACCATGCTCACTGAGTATTTAGTTACCTACAGCATGCAAATTGTGGGTGCCGTTTTTATTCTTATACTAGGTTTGTGGGTTGCTAAAAAACTCTCAAATTTAGTCGCTAAATTGATGGCTCGTCACAATGTCGATATCACGCTTACCAGCTTTGTCAGTAACGTGGTAAAAGTATTGCTTATTGTGATGGTTGTAGTGATAGCGCTTGGCAAAATAGGCATTAGTGTTACCCCCTTTGTAGCGGCTATAGGTGCTGCTTCTCTGGGTGCGGGTTTGGCCTTACAAGGGATGCTTTCAAACTACGGCGCAGGCCTTGCTATTATTGCCACGCGCCCTTTTGTGGTAGGCGATACCATTGAAGTAAAAGGGGTCAGCGGCCAAGTAAAAACAATTGAGCTGGGTTACACCATTTTAATTGATGAAGAAAAAGTAGAAATCACTATTCCTAACAAGCACATAGTGGGTGAAATTATTCACAACTCGTTTAGCTACTCGTTAGTTAAAGGAGAAATAGACATAGCCTATACTGCCTGCGCTGATACCGCTGTTAGCCTTATTGAAGAAGTATTAAAGGCTCATGATCAGGTGGCTCAAAACCCTATTTCTCAAGTGGGCATAGAGCGCTTTGCCGATAGCGGCGTAACCATTAGTTATCGCTATTGGGTGCCTACAACCAAAATAATAGAAACCAAACTTGCTATTAACGCAGGCGTTTATAAAGCTATTAATAGCGCTGAAATAGAAATACCCTTTCCGCAGCGGGTGGTTACTATTAAAGAACGCGACCTTTCTTAATAAAAAAACAAAGCCGCTTAATGCGGCTTTGTTGTTTTATAGCTTAAAGCAGTAATAAACTGCCTAACCCTAAAAAGGTCACAAACCCAACTATATCGGTAACCGTGGTTAATATTACCGAGCCAGAAAGCGCAGGATCTATTTTCATTTTGTCTAAAATAGACGGTATAACAACCCCAGCTAACGACGCAGCAACTAAGTTAAGCAATATAGCAACGGTAATTGTAATGCTTAGCATTATGTCGCTAAACCAAACAAAGGTGAGCGCGCCAATCACTAATGCCCACACTAAGCCGTTCACCGCCCCCACCCGTAGCTCCTTTTTTAAAAGAGCATTGCGATTAGAGTCGGTTACCTGGCCAAGCGCTAAACCGCGCACTATTACCGTTAAAGTTTGACTCCCGGCGATTCCGCCCATAGAGGCCACCACAGGCATAAGTACCGCCAGTGCCACAACCTGCTCTATTGTTGCGCCAAATAAGCCAATAAACCAAGATGCTAAAAACGCAGTGGCTAAATTTATACCCAGCCAAATTCCCCGGTTTTTAGCACTTTTTCTTACACTGGCAAACAGGTCTTCGTCTTCGCGTAAACCACCAGCTTTGGCCGCAGCTTCGTCGGCAATTTCTTGGCGTAGTTCGTATGCCGAGCTAATGGTTAAACGCCCGACTAATTTATTATCGGTATTAACCACCGGCATGGCCATTTTTTCACTGTGAATAACCACTTCTGCCGCTTCGTATAAATCATCATCAGCATGCAATGATGAAAAATCATAGTTTGCCAGCGCCAATAGGTTATCGCCTTCATCGGCTTTTATTAAATCATTTACTGCAAGTTCACCTATTAGGCTGCCTTGGCGGCTAACTAAATACACAACTTCGCTGTATTGCGGCAAACCTTTGTGCAGTAATTTTTTAACGCCTGCAATTGTTGCTTTTTCAGTTATTTTTAGAAAGTCGAAACCAACCCAGTGACCTAATTGCTCAGGCGGATACTGCTGAGCAAGATCGTATTGTTTCGTTTGTGCTTCATCGAGTTGCTTTTTAGCATAATCAACAAAGCGCTCAGGAATAACCTCTTCAAGCTCAAGTAATTCTTCAACATTCACTTCATCTAATAGCGCGTATGCCTCGCTATCATCTAAGGTTTGTAGTAACCATAAGCAGCTGTCATCGCTCAGGGTGACGAATATTTCATGCTGCGTGTCTTTATCTAATAGCTGCCAAATTTCTAGACGCTGTTCTTTTGGGATGGCTTCAAAAAGTAGCGATAGGTGCTCAGTAGATAAATTAAGCTGTGCATCGGCTAAAAGCTGACTTTTTTGCGTGTGTGTTTCGCATTGTAATAAATCGTTTATTAGCTGCGGTAGTTGGTCGACTGGATACTCAATCATCTTGAAACCTTAAATTTAAAAATGCACATTGCTTATAGTTTACTTGAACAATAAAAAATTGCAGAAAAAACCTAAACTTATTAAGACGCTTTAAGCTTTGATGGTTGAAACTGCGCTCATTATTTTTGCGCATTGTAGGGGCAAAAACATCAGCGATACTACTGTTTATTTTAAAAATTAAAAAAGAAATTATTGGCCTTATTTTTAACCAAAAAAAGCCCATAACGCTAAGCTGTTATGGGCAAAGTCACACAATGAAAAAGGGGAATTAAAATCTATCGGTTAAGTTACGTATTAGGTCAGAGTCCACAAACTGCGTGACCATTGCAGCACCCCATGCATATGCACGTTGTATTGGGTAGCCTTTAAATATCCAGCGTTTACGAACATGGTTAAAACGCTGTAAATACTGTTGCTTAGCACGCGGCAAAGGTGTACTACTTAGCTTATCCCACGCTTTATATACGCCCGACATGTCAGAGCCGCGCATAAAACGTTGCAACCAACGCGCAAAGCGCGAAAAGCTAATGGTTGACTGAAAATCAATGATATAAGGCCTGCCATCGCTACCACATAATATATTGCCCATATTACGTAAATCTAAATGCACAATGCCTAGGCGGTGCATTTTTGCAACTTGGCGTTCAAGCTCAATAAAAAATTCAACAGGCAACGTCTCACCCTGGTGTATTAAGCTTCTAAGCGGCGTGCCTTCTATGTAGTCATACGCCACCGCTATCGGCGATAAACGGCTAAACCGATTAGCAACTGCATCAAGCTGTGCTAAGCGGCTCAACCCTTTAAATTCTTGATTTACAGAAAGCTTGGCAAAGGTTTTACGAATAAACCACGGGCTTTGACTAAAGTCTTTTACTATTAAGTCAAACGTATCATCTTTGTACCTGTATACAATTGCGTTCGCAAAACGCCCTTTATGAACAACACTTAAATACTGTTGCATAAATACATGTTCAGGAAACTGCTGCTGTAATTGTGATAACAACTTATTTTCAATCATAACAAACCTAACAAGATGATAACTTTAATTGCCTAGGCAACTATATTAGCAAAGTTGGATTTGCCGCACAATTAGATCTAGTACTTAGCAGGCTAAGTTTTTATTGAAACAGTATCGCTAAAATGTTGATAATCTTTTTTAGAGATTTAAGAAGGTGTATCTAGGTTGTTTATTGCTCGGTTTAGTAAGTCCATAACGCTGTGTTTTTCATTTTCAGAAAAGCCGCTAAGTGCTTTTTCGTACACTTGATTTACTAAGGGCATTATTTGCGGATAAAGCGCTTTGCCTTTATCACTTAAACTTAAAAGTGTAGAGCGTTTATCAAACTCACATTGTGTTTTTTCAATTAAGTCTTTTTCTTCTAAACGCTTTAACAAACGGCTCATCGCGCCTTTATCATACACCATATGATCGCTCAGCCCAGCTAATGTGTTTACTGAGCCACGCGCTAATAGCACCACCACAATATATTGCGCAGAGGTTAAGTCCATACAATCGAGTTGGGCATCAATGTGTGTAGCAATTTTTGAACGTAAAAACGATATCAACCGGCCTAGGTCTTGCTCTGCTACGAGCGTTTCGGGGTCGGCGTTTTGTACTGAAGGCATACTTTGTTGCATATAAGGGTTACTCTGTTTATTCAAAATGCGTGTAATAGACTACACATAATTAATAAAATTCCCTAGGGTTAGCGTACTTTCAAAAATAAAAATTTGTTCTACCTAGGGTCTGGAATGTTTGGCGTTAATACTGCGTTATCGCCTATGCCTGTGCAGCAACCTTAAAATATAAGCACAGCTTTACCAAATAAAAGTACGTTGCTAAAAATTCAACCTCAAAAAGCAAACAGCCTCTAAACCATTTTGTATTTAAAATAAAAAGCCGCAACATAAGTTGCGGCTAGTAGTGGTTTATGCAATGACGTTTTAAACCTTAAACTGCCCTATTAACTGTCCTAAGTTTTCACCGCGCCCTGCTAAATGCTGGCTAACCTCAGAGGTGGCCTTACTTGCTTGGGTTAGTTCATTAACAATTTCTTGAATGGCAAACACATTACGGTTTATCTCTTCTGTCACTGAGCTTTGCTCTGTGGCAGCGGTTGCAATTTGCGTACTCATGTCGTTAATCGTGGTAACCGACGTAGTAACAGCACCTAAACTTTGCGATATATCGCGCGATGACTCAACTGAGCGATTACAACTTGCTTGGCTCGCCTGCATGGCATTTACCGCGGCGCCCACTAAGTTATGTAATTCACTTAGCATTTCACTAATTTCATGGGTACTAAGTTGTGTACGACTCGCTAAGCTCCTTACTTCATCAGCCACCACGGCAAAACCCCGGCCTTGCTCGCCGGCACGTGCGGCTTCTATGGCGGCGTTAAGTGCAAGCAAATTAGTTTGCTCGGCAATACCACCTATTACACTAAGTACACTGTCTATTTTTTTAGATTGCTCACTTAAAGAGTTTACCTGATCAGCAGCTAGGTTAATTTCGCCCATAAGGTCAGAAACTTCACTTAGTGAAATATCTACGCACTCTTGCGCTTTTGCCACTTCTAGCGTTGCCGTATGAGTAGACTCAGCAACTTGCGTGGTATTTTTAGCCACTTCGTGAGAGGTGGCCGACATTTCGGTAATCGCTGTGGCAACTAGGTCTGTTTCGTGGTTATGATTAAGCAGTTTATTTTCAAACAGTTTTGTTTGCGAATTAATATCGCTTGAGGCGTTTTTTACATCATTAGTAACATCAGCCACATTACTTATAATGCTTTGCAGCTTGCTAACAAACACATTAAACGATTCGCCCAACTGCCCTATTTCATCGTGCGTATGTATAGCTAGGCGTTTTGTTAAGTCGCCTTCACCTTTAGCAATATCATCTAAGCTTTGGCCCATTATTTGGATAGGTTTAACCATAGCGTTAGACGCTAAAAGTGCGCCCACTACGCTAACCACAACCCAAAATAAGGCAATCAATAACAAGGTAGTTATTTTTTCGCGAGTATGCGATTGCATAGTTTGTTTATAATTTGCAAGCTCTGTTTGTATATCATCCATATAGGCACCCGTACCAATCATCCAATCGGTATCTGGTATCATTACGGCATAGCCTATTTTCTCTACTAACCCGTTGGTATTTGGCTTTTGAAAATGGTAATTAAATGCCCCGCCACCTTTACGTGCTTGCTCTAATAATCCAACAATTATTTTTTTACCATTTGGGTCTGTCATGCCTATTTTATTTTGCCCCTCAATAGCACTTCCTAACAGGGCATGGAACACGCTAACGCCACGTGTGTCGTAAATAAAAAAGTAACCGTCGTCACCAAAAGTAAGCTCCCTAAGAACATTTTTAACACTTTGTGTTGATCCGTTATCTAACTGATGGCGTACCATCTTGCTTGCTATTTCCACTTCAGTGGCAAGTAGCGTGTGTTTGTCTTTAATGAGTTTAGATTTAATTGTTTCAAAATTTTGTTGCTGGTTTTGTGATTCTAAATAGTACGAGCTGGCCATTAAGCTAATTAATAACAAGCTCAACGGTAAAATAGCCAGTAATAAAAGTTTATTTCTCAAGCTTAAGTTACTCATTAAATCTCCACAAATAGGTATGCACGTTATCACTGTCTGCTTTGCAGTAATTAACGCAATAAAGTAAGCATTTAATATGTCACTATTTATATCAATTTATAAATAGCGCAGGGGGTTGCCAAGGGCTGGCAAGGTGGGCGCATTATAATTAGATTACAGCGCTTTAGATATACATTATTACTCGACATTAGTCGCAATTTTTTATCGAAAACACTGTGCAGTAAGGCGTTTTCATTACCTTTTACTTAGTTAACACTCAAGCAATTCCACCACTATTCATCTCACATTAAGGTAGCCAGGCATTTTTATTTAACATATAATCATCACAATTCTAATAATAAATACCTATACAAAAAGCGGGACAATGTTCAACGTTAACTTAGGCTGTGGTTTTTAAAAATAATAATGAAGTACTTCTTATGTCTAACGTTGTTGATTTGTTTAAACGTGTGCGCTCAACCTGCTAACAAGAGCATTGCCTTTTATTACTCATCCCCCATGCCGCTGGCTGAAATGACCTTTTATTCACGGGTTGTTGTGCAGCCGCAAAGCATCACTCAACACGAACTTAATTGGCTTAAAGAGCGCAACATTAGCGTATTCGCTTATTTAAGTGTGGGAGAATCGTTTACTGAAAATGAATCCTCAGTAGCAAAAAATCCACACTGGAATAGCCATATTGCTGATTTAACCGCTGAGCATTGGCAACAACACCTGCAAAAACAAGCATGTGAATTACAACAACGAGGCTTTAACGGTTTATTTTTAGATACGCTCGACAGCTACCAATTATTAAAACCCGATTACGATAAAGCGGCTCAACAAGTGGGGCTTGTGAATATAATTAAAGGTTTGTCGAGTACATTTAATAAACATTTAATTTTAAACAGAGGGTTTGAGCTACTGCCACAGCTTAACGATTACGCCTCTGATTTAGTTGCCGAGGGGCTATTTAGCCACTTTAATCCAGTAGATAACAGCTACAAACTTACTACTGAGAACGATCAAGCTTGGTTAAATGAAAAGCTCCATAAAGCACAATCACTGGGCTTTAACGTACAGGTAATTGATTACGCTAAACCACAGCAGCGCCTTGCGATGGCTAAACAAATTATTGCCCAAGGTTATGCTCCTTGGGTTACTGATGGGCACCTTCAAACTTGGGGGACATCAAATATACAGCCAGTGCCTAGGCGCATACTTATTCCATACAACAGTAATGTAAAGCCACTTATATACACCACGGTTCACTTAAAGCTTGCCACAATGATTGAGTATTTAGGCTACATACCTGATTACATAGACATGGCTAACACGCCCTTACCTAAAGTAGATACCAGCCTCCATGCTGGCATTATCTCTTGGACGACGAGCGATCAATTTTATAATGCACAGGTTATTGAGTGGCTCGAAAGTAACTTAGGCGTGGTACCGCAACTGGTACTTGGCGAGCTCCCTTCTTCTAATAAGTTACTTAAAAGCTTAGGAGTCGAGCCTTTTAATTTGCCTTCAAATGGGCCTTATAAACTCGCAGCTATGGCATCTTGGCTCAAAGGTGAGTCAACCACTGCGCCCGCTATTGTAAAGCCCTATTTATTAACACTTGCAGAGAATGCGCAATCATTAATATCAATACACGCTGAAGATGGCACTACCCTAACCCAAGGAAGTAAAACTAAGTACGGCGCACTTATCGCGGCACCTTGGCTTATAGATACATTGCCTATGGAGGGCAGTAACTGGGTTGTAGACCCCAAAGCCGTGTTAACTAAGGCAATGGGGCTCGCGCCTATACTAGCCCCAGATACAACTACATTAAGCGGTCGGCGTATGCTAACCCTTCATATTGATGGCGACGGCTTTACGAGCATTGCGCACTTTGCAGGTAAACCTTACGCAGCAGAAGTTGTGCGCGATGAAGTTATAAAAAAATACAAGCTACCACTTACTTCCTCAATTATCCAAGCCGATATTGAGCCTAACGGATTGCATGGCGCTGACAGCCCAGAGCTTGAAAAAATAGCCAAAGAAATTTTTGCGCTTCCTTATGTCGAAGTGGCATCACACACTTACAGCCATCCCTATTTTTGGACAGCCTTATCAGGTAGAAAAGAAATAAATAAAGACGACACCGACTACGGGTTTCATTTAGATGTACCCGGTTATGACGCCATCGATTTAAATAAAGAAATAACCGGCTCAATAAATTACATTAATGAGCGACTCGCACCAAAAAATAAAAAAACCGTGATGATGCTATGGTCAGGTGATGCAACCCCAGGCCCAAAAGCCCTCGAACTTGCCCGCGATGCCGGTGTAATTAACGTTAATGGAGGAAATACCAATGTAAATGCCGACAATCCAAGCTTGTCGCATATATCACCTATTGGCCGTCCTGAGCGAGATTTGCTGTATCAAATATACGCGCCCATTTTAAACGAAAATGTTTACACCAATTTATGGCACGGCCCTTACTATGGTTTTAAACGCTTAGTAGAAACATTTGAAATAACCGAAAAACCATACAGGTTAAAGCCTTACACAATTTACTTTCATTTTTACTCTGGCGAAGTGCCAGCAGGGCTTGATGCGCTGCATTACAATATTGATTACGTATTAGCCAGAGAAAATACCCCGGTGCATTTAAGTCAATATGCACGCATTGCCAAAGATTTTTATTTTTCTGCGCTTGCTAAAAATACGCGTGGCGAATGGCTATTTAGTTCTAAATATATAAAAACGCTGCGCTTGCCTGCTATTTTTGATGTGCCCAATATGACTAACAGCCAGGGTATTTTAGGGGTAACCGCGCAAGGAAACTATATTCACGTGGGCGATGAAATAGCCACCATTAACTTTGATCATACAACGCCAGATAACCAACCTTATTTGCTCTCTGCTAATGTCGCGTTTAGTAATTGGCAGGTAAACGGCCCTGTCAGCTTTAAAGCGTGGATTGAGGCTAAAATTGAGCTTAAAAATGCTCGCAATTGTCAATTCATTTCGCATATGGGAAAGCGCTTTAGCGGAAAAACCTTTGGCAATACAATGCAGTTTACATTACCTGCTGGCGAATTTTATGGCTATTTAAACTGCGCAAAAAGGGCTCAATAATGAATAACAAAAAGCGCCCTCACTTAGTATCAGTTAAAACCATTTTAATTATATTAGCGGTTAGTTGCTTTTCACTTTACGCGCTGTTTCCGCACACCTTATTTTTTGAAGATGACTCGCTATCGCAAGATTATACTTTTGAAAAAACCTACTTAAATGCCGCATTAAGTAGCGACCCTAATAATGAAAAACTACGCGCCAAAAAAATAGCCATTCACCTGGGCTTAAATGAGTATTCGCAAGCGACTAACGAGCTTGAAAAACTCCCTAAAAGCGATACAAAAACTGAATTAGAAATAAAACTTTTATACGCATTGTGGGTTGATAGTGGCGCAAATAAAGATGACCGTTTTGAAGAACTAACACTTAAACTTGCGGCATTTAAACACTGGGATAACCAGTTATTAAATATAGCTAAAGCCACGGGGCTCAATGCAAACGTAGCGCAATATTATGAGCAACACGCACAGCCATTATTAGCCGCTGATTTTTGGTTAGGCGCAGGTGAGCCTGGCAAAGCGCTCGCTATTTATAAAACCCACATTAATGCCGATGTAGCCCAAAAAGCCATTGAAACCGCACTGGGTGCTAACAATCCAAAACAAGCTTACACATGGTGGAAAAAATACGGTGATACCGCTAATACCGAGCGTACATTATATTTTGCAAGCTTAGCGGGTGATAATAAAGAAGCCTTAAAAGCAGTAGAAAAATTATTAAAAACTCAGCCTAATAACAGCGAATATTTAACCAAAGCCATGCATTTAAACTTAGCCAATGGCAATGCAAACGTAGCTGAACAATTAATCGCAAAGTTATTACTTAAAACACCCAATGATAAAGCGCTGAGGCTTTTAAATTGGAAAATTATGCGCTGGCAAAATAAGCCTAAACAGGCGCTTAAAGAATTTAAATGGTTAATGGCCCATAAAGCCGTTGATGTAGCTATGCTGACCGACAGCATTAATGATGCGAATGCCTTGTACTTATATCAAGATGCCAACGACATTTACGAATATAAAGCGCAAAACCGACAGCTTAAAGGCAACGGATTTGCAAATTGGATGCAAACCAACGAATTTATTGGTAACGCAAAACAAGAGCTTAATCATATTGAGCGCTATGAGCAAATAAATGGAAAAACACCTCTTTCACAATATTGGAAAGCCAAGGTGTTACACGATACCGGTAATTTAGCAGGACTGAGAGCTTTGTGGCCTCACTACGCAGGGCCAAAAAACGAAGAAGACATACTCTGGCTTGCAAGAGCGCATTGGTTAAACGATGACTTTACAACCGCTTTGGCCATTTTAAAGCAAAAAGCACGTAGTAACGATGATGAGTTTTGGGGTGCCCGCGTTGATATGGCTTTGCGTGTAAATGATAAAAAAGAAGAGCTGTACGCTTTAGAGCAATTAAAAAACATTAGCCCACTGAGTGTAGGTGATATGCTGCATTATCAGAAGCTAAAATTTGCCGACAACCCACAAGGGTTATTAAATTACCTATGGCAACAAACAGCACTCACTGATAGACAGTTAATCCAAATCACCTTATTAAGCACGCAAATTGGCGATAAAGAACACGTTACTCGTGCTCATCAGGCTCTTGAAAAACAACGTTATAATAAAGCGCTTTACCCTGCATGGTTAATATTATCAAACTGGTACCAAAATCAAAGTGACTTAAATTACGCATACACAACACTTAACCGCGCAGCAAAACTAAGTGAATACAATCCCGATGTGGTACTAGCGCAAGGCTGGCTTGCATTGCAAATGCACGACACCATTATGATTAAGCGTATTTTAGCTAACTACTCAAGCAATGAACCCAGCCGAGAGTGGGCACAATTACTGGCGAGTTTATCTATTCATCAAAAAGCCTTTAATAGTGCTTATTTTTATCTGCGCCAATTAGCCATTAGTAACCCTCGAGATTTAACTACTTTAGTAAATTTAGCCGATGTTATGAACCAGTTAGGCTACTACGCTAATGCCAGCGAACTTAAACATTATTTATTAAACCATTTACCAAAAGACAAATACGCATACCGAGGTTTAATGATCCAATGGGCCGGCGCAATGGCCGTGCCCCACTTACGCCAATTTAGCAGCTTAGATGACATAGCGCCTGAGGCTATAAACAACGCAACCGCCAACTGGTGGTTAGCCAGACGCGCAGCACAAAAACTTGAGCCATGGCAGAAGCTACAACTGGCTATGAGCAACGGCGAGTTTAATAAAGTAAAGGCACTGGTAAATACGCAAACATTAGGCAAAATAGATGAGCTAAGTGCTTTGCTCTATTTAAGGCAGCCTTATGCAACTATGCAGCGTTGGTATGAGGAGTTAACACACGAGCCAACACAAGGCGAAACGTCTTTATTACGTAATGCCCGCACCAGCTACTTTAGAGCATTAGAGATTAACCTATCCCCCGAGGCCGGTTTAAACACTAGCCAATACGATGTAAATGTTTATTTTCCGTATGCTAAAGGGCAATGGAAACTTAGCATTAGCAATCAACAAAACCTAAATAACAACGGGTTACTGTTTGCCATAGAAGATAAAATGACGTGGGGTCGTTGGTACTTTAATGCAAAAGTAGACTCTCATCAGGGCAATTTAATGAGCCGCCAAGGCTTGAGTCTAGATGCGCGTTACCAGTGGGGCTCACGCACACAGGTAGGCGTAAAACTTGAGCACAACGTTGAGAACCGCCAATCAGAAACCTTATTAAGTTTTGCCAAATTAAATAAAACCACGGCTTATATAAATTACGCTATTGATGGGCGTCAAAACGTGCAGTTCTCGGCAGCCGCCATGGCATTTAAGCGCCGCAGTGATAGCTCAACGCTTGTCAGCGGACAAGAATATAACGCCCGTTATCAATACACTATTTTAAAAGACCGCCCTATTTGGAGTACTTATTTTAGTGCTCAATGGCAAGACTTTGAACGCACATTAGCCCCTTTAGGCATAGATCAAAGAGCGCGACCGCTGCTTATTGATATACAACCTTTTAGGCGCTTTGCTCTGGGCACTTCGCTTTCGTCAAACTCAAACTTAGCCCCCCCTTATTTAGGCGAAAGCCCCTCGTGGTTATTCGACATAAGTACGGGTTATCAAACGTTAAACGACACCCTCGACATTTCAGTATCAAGTGGTGCGGGCTGGTCAGTGCTAGGGGATGATTTATTTAAATTACAGCTGGGTTATCAAAGTAGTAATAAAGTGGGTAACTCAGATACACAATTACAATTAGGCTATTACGTACATTTTTAATGTTAGGAGAGAATATGTTTCGTTTAATCATACCGTGTTTGGTATTAGTGCTCAGTGCATGTACCACCAGCCGTGTGGCTGATGATGTAGAGCTAGGTCCATCAACTACCGTGGCTTTAATGCCTTTGGTAAATCATGCGCAAACCCCCTTAGCCGGTGAACGTGCAGAAGATATACTGGCAAGTATTTGGCAACAAAATAAGCTTCCTACGTTATTACGTGCACCGCGCAGTAACACTAAAGACCTTCCGCCACTTGACGATCAATACCGTCTTGATAACGCCATGCAGTGGTTAAGCACACAGCAAACAGATTATGTGTTATCAGGTAGCATAGAAGAATGGCGTTATAAAGCGGGCCTAGATGGCGAGCCGGTAGTCGCACTTACACTTAGCTTAACGGCTAAAGGTCAAACAACCCCACTTTGGACGGGCACTATCGCAAAAAGTGGCTGGGGGCGCGACAGTATTGCCGCGACTGCACAAGATGTCATCGCCGATTTAATTTCGTACATTGAGGTTAGTGAGTGAAAACACATTTTTTTCGACCAAGAGAGGTCCCTGAGCTACAAATTTGGGCTGAGGTAATTGTATTTACCGCGCTTGCAATTGTGCTGCCGGTTATATTTAACGCCGAAGACCCCTTTTGGACGGAAAATGGGTTTTCGTGGCCGGTACTTGGGCCGCTGTTAGTGGCTTTGCGCTATGGTTTTTCAAAAGGCTTTATAAGCATATTATGTTTATTAGCCGGGCAATTGCTGTTAAGCAAAAGCGAAGTATTAGCGCAACCTAACGAATTTAATATTAACGCCATGATTGGTTATTTAATTGTAATTATGATTGCTGGCGAATTCAGAGATGTATGGGAGCGCACTAATCAGCAGCAAAGCATTGAGCTTGAGTATGTAACTAACCGATTAGAAACCTTTACCCGCCAATACCATTTAATAAACTCATCCCACGACCGGATTGAGCAAATGTTAGCAGGTCATACTCTTAGCCTGCGCGAATCGCTCCAAGCGGTACGGGCCGTTATAGGGCAACTAACACAAAGACGCTTAGACAGTGCGGCAAATAGCATTTTAAACTTATTTGTTGAATATGGTTCCCTTGAAAAAGCAGCGCTTTATAAAGTAGAAAACAACACCATAATAGAGCAACCATTAGCAAGCATAGGTGCTATGGGCGAGCTAAATATGGAAGACCCCCTTATTAAAGCCATGTTTGAAGAGCGCGAGCTGGTTTCTGTTAAAGAGGTTAAAAATAAATTTAGCCAATACCATATTGCTATCCCACTGGTTGATATTAATAACACTATTTACGGGGTGATTTTAGTACAAAGCATTCAATTTTTTGCCCTTAAAAACACCACACTTACTTTGCTAGCTGTTATGGCCGGTAACATTGGCGATTTGCTGCGTCATGAAATTACCAATCCGGTAATGACCCCACAAGAAACCCCTTATTTTGTAAGGCAACTACGCAGGGCGAACAAAGAAGCTAAACGCTATAATATTCCCTCGCAGCTGCTTAAACTCAAAGCAATGCAAACAAGTGAAGAGTCGCGCCAATTATTAGAGTATTTAAGTGAAGCTCGCAGAGGTTTAGATATTTATCTTTACGATAGTGAAAACCACACACTTTTACTGCTTATGCCAATGGCAAGTGAACTGGACAAAAGTGGCTTTATATCGCGTATTAATACTTGGTGTATCGAGCACTTTGGTAAAACCGTTGAGCAACTGCAAATTAAAATAGAAGAACAAATGGCATTGCCTATAAGCAGCGAACACATCGCTAAGTTAGTTGCATCCCATGATTAAAATTATCGTTGCCACTTTTATTGGCTGTTTATGTGAATACTTTGCTTTTGCGCATATTTTAGATGCGCCTAACTGGCTGTTAATTGTTTTATTACATGGCATTGCTAGCCTGTGCTTTACCTTTGTAAGCCATGCTTTTATTCCTAACAAATACAAAACCACCTTAAAAAGTGGCTCAGCGCTGTTATTTTTACTGCTATTTACCTTGCCAGTATTTGGTATTTTAGGGGTGGTATTTGCCATTACTTTTGCCCTTAGTAAACCGCTTAAAAACAACGATATTGATATTGTAGAGCACAAGGTTCCTGCCCTGCCCTTTGAAGCAAGAAGTGTTTCAGCAACGCCTATTTACTCTATGGGTGGACTAAAAGCTATTTTAAAACACGCCAGTGAGCCAAATAAACGCCTAAGTGCAGTAATGGCTGCACGGCACATGAGCGATGCCCAAGCTATTCCTATACTCAAACTGGCTTTAAAAGACTTAGAAGATGATATTCGCTTACTTGCCTATTCAACTCTTGATAGCAAAGAAACTAAACTGAACGAAAAAATAAGCCAATGCCAGCACGCTATAGCCAATACCACGCAACAACCTAAATTGAGCAATCTGCAACGCCAACAAGCCGAGCTTTATTGGGAGCTTAGTTACTTAGGCTTAGCACAAGGCGCACTAAAAAAGTACGTACTAGAAAAAGCAGAAGCACTAACCTTAACAAGTATAAAGTTTAACCCTCAGCCAGCAAGCTATGTGTTTTTAGGGCGAATTCAACTTGCGCTCGGTAAATTAAATGAGGCGCAGCAAAGCTTAAATTTAGCCACGCAATTAGGCATGGCTAGGCGCCACGTACTACCTTATAAAGCCGAAGTCGCCTTTGGATTACACAATTACACAGACTGTCAGCGCTATCTCGAAGAGCTAGCACTACAGCCTAAAGGCTCTGAGTTACGCCATTTACAGGAGTATTGGCATGAGTGAAAAAAAAGCGGACATTTTACTCTTACTTGAAGGCACTTACCCTTATGTACGGGGCGGCGTATCGAGCTGGGTACATCAAATTATAGAAGGCCTGCCTCACTATAACTTTGAATTAGTGTTTGTTGGTGGCGCACCCGAACACTACGGCGACATTCAGTACACGTTACCGAGTAATGTGACTAAGCTGCATGTGCATTATTTAGTTACGCAACACAGTACAAAAATAAAAGCGAAACATGGCGTTAAATATAAAAAAGAACTGTTTGATTTTTGGCAGCTATTACAAGGGTATTTCCGTGACTGTAAAGACCCAATACCGCCGGAGTTGGTAAAGTTTGCCTTTGAAAATCTAGCTAAAAAAGACGGTATCAACGAAGCCGATTTTTTATACAGCGAGTCGTCGTGGCAGGTGCTGGCAAACTATTATTTAACCTATTGCGATGAATCGTCATTTATCGACTTTTTTTGGTCGTACAGAAATTTGTATAAACCACTGTTTAAAATAGCCGAAATAGCCCGTTCACTCCCCGATGTTAAACTTATTCATTCTATTTCGACAGGCTATGCTGGCATATTGGGCGCAGGTGCAAGCGTTATACACAACACGCCATTTTTGCTTACCGAGCACGGTATTTATACTAAAGAGCGTAAAATAGATTTAATACAGGCCAGCTGGATAAAAGAGTCTGAACAAAGCCTAGGTAAAAACCTAAATACTGAAATGGGCTTTATTCGCCGAATGTGGATCAGCTTTTTTGAGCAAATTGGCCGCACTACTTATCATCAAGCCGACAAAATCATCTCGCTTTATGAAGGGAATAGACAAAGGCAAATTAAAGATGGTGCCAGCGAAAGTAAAGCCTCGGTAGTGCCTAATGGTATAAAAACAAAACGCTTTGCTGATGCGCTTAACGCGAGACCTAAATCGGTCCCTATGGTGGTTGGGTTAATTGGCCGTGTAGTGCCAATTAAAGATATTAAAACCTTTATTCGTGCCATTAAAGAAGTCCAAGCCGAACTGCCAGACATAGAAGGTTGGATCATAGGCCCTTTTGAGGAAGACCCACAGTATTATAAAGAGTGCCAGCTACTAGTAAGCAGCCTAGATTTAGACAAAAACATTACGTTTACCGGCATGAAAAACATCGTCGAAATACTCCCAAAGCTAGGTATTGTTGCGTTGACTTCAATTTCTGAAGCTCAACCATTAGTGCTGCTTGAAGCAATGGCTGCAGGCGTACCTGTACTTGCAAGTGACGTGGGCTCGTGCCGAGAAATAATAGAAGGGGCAAGCGAGGAAGATAGGGCCCTTGGTAAAGCTGGCGAAGTAGTTTCTATTGCCTCACCCAGCGAAACCGCACAGCAAATAATCACCCTATTGGAAAATGAGCAAACATGGTATCAGTACCAACAAAACGGCCTCAACCGTGTTAAAACATACTACGACGAGAGCCATATGTTTGCCCGCTACGATAAACTTTACAAGGATACAATCGCATGGCCGGAATAGGTTTTGAGATACGTAAAATTCTCAAAAAAAACACCCTACTCTCTGTTTTTGAAGCATACGGTTATGCGGGATTAATAGGCTCAGGCCCTTGGCTGCTTTCTATCATTGCGCTCATGCTAATTGGTATTTTAAGCCTAGGTGTCGTGCTGCCAAAAGTATTAATTATTCAGTTTTTAACGCTTATTACGTATATGATGGCAGCGTCCCTTATATTAACCGGCGGTCTGCAGCTATTATTAACGCGTTTTGTTGCCGATCTGTTTTTTCAAAAAAAGGACGAGCAGGTACTGCCTAATTTACTTGGCGCGCAGCTTGTTACCACCCTTGCCGCATTACTGATCGGCTTAGCTGTATGGCCAATACTACCGCTACCTGTTGTGACTAAAATAATAATATTAGGGGCGTTTGTAAGCTTATGTAACCAATGGCTTGGCGCTATATTTTTGTCGGGAATGAAGGAGTACCGACTTATTTTAGTGACCATGTTAAGCGGTTACAGCTTTATGGTGTTACTGGCATTTTTACTGCGCGACTGGCAAATAGACGGGTTGTTTTTTGCTTTTTTTGCCGGTGAAGCTCTGCTCTTTTTTAGCTTTTTGTTTATGATTATTCGTCGCTACCCTGGCGGTAAACTCATTAGTTTTGATTTTTTAAACAACAAAAAAGTGTATTACAGCCTATTTTTTTGTGGGCTTTTTTACAACATAGGCGTGTGGGCCGATAAAATTATTTTTTGGTACTCCCCCGCTACCTCTATTCAAATTATAGGCACATTAAGAGCAAGCCCTATTTACGACTTGCCTATATTTTTAGCCTATTTAACCATTATTCCAGGAATGGCGGTATTTTTAGTCAGAATGGAAACAGACTTTGTAGAACAATACGACCGTTTTTATACCGCCATTAGAGGTGGCTCATCGCTAGAAGAAATTTTTTACCTAAAAGATAAAATGGTGCAAACAGCGCAAGGCGGCCTTTACGATATATTTAAAATCCAAGGTATAACCGTTGCGTGCTTATTACTGTGGGGCGAGCAAATACTGACCTTTATAGGCATAGACCCTAACTATAAAACATTACTGTTTATTGATGTGGTGGGTGTAGGTGTACAGGTTATATTTTTGTCTATCTTAAATATTTTATTTTACTTAGATAAGCGTACCACCGTATTATTTTTATCTGGGCTGTTTTTGTTTATCAATATCGTATTTACGATTGCCTCAATTGCATTAGGGCCACAGTTTTATGGTTACGGTTTTGCGCTCTCGACCATAATTACATCTGTAATTGGTCTTTATTGGCTATCAAAACAATTTGAAGAGCTTGAGTACGAAACTTTTATGCTGCAGTAGCACCGCCGTACCATTAATGGTAACTTACAAAAGTAAAGCTAACTTTAATTAAAAAGGATTTATCTTTAATGAAAAAAGGAATAACCACGCGCTTTAATATCTTTGCAACCATAGCTTTGTGGGCTATTAGCTTGTTGTATACGTTAATGACGTTTGATGTAGGGAATGCATATCAAAGGAATAGCCTTATTGATATTTATATACAAACATTCACAGTAAAAATGGTGCTACTGCTAGCAATGTGGATTATAAGCGCCTGTATTTTGTCGGCACTATTTAAAGAAGTTTGGAACCGTTTAATTTCAGACATCTTCAACCTTCGCTTAATTGGTTTGAACGAGTCTTATACCTTATGTGTTTTAATAACATGGCTGTTATTGAGTTAAATCTTTGCTCTTAAATTTTGAGTAAAAGGTAAAAGGTAAAAGGTAAAAGGTAAAAGGTAAAAGGTAAAAGGTAAAAGGTAAAAGGTAAAAGGTAAAAGGTAATCAATATTTAACAATGACCTGCTTAGTATTGGCAAAAAAATTGCCAATACTTTTTATGCTAACGTGATTACTAACCATGAAACATATATTACTTACTCACCCAGCGCGCTTTAAAACCACGCGTATCAACATGTATAAATGCACCGCGATGCGATTTTGGCCCGTAAACACCTAAACCGCCAAGTAAGCCTTTAAATGATTCTCGCTTAGCGAGCGACTCCACTATACCAGCCATAGCTTGTGCATCACCAATAGAGTGCTTGCCGTCTTTGTTTATATCATCCATACGGTAGTCGCCATCGTTATCTATAAATATATCGGCAGCGTCGCCAAACACATGGCGGCTAAGCTTTACGTTACCAATGGCTTTGTTGTAATAAGGGGTGCGGTAACCGCTCATTACCACCATATTTTTAACCGGTATGTTTTCTAAAATCAGCTCTTTGCGTATTTTTTCAAGTTTAAGTAACAACTTATTTTGTAAAAATAAGTATTTAGGGTGCTTACTTCGTTGCTTACTCACAAATTCTTTAAGAGAAAAATGCGGTGATATTTTTATATTTTCGTTCTCTGGGGTCACCTTTACAAAACCATCGGGCACTATGTAATGCTTACTATCTTTAATTTGTGAGGGCGTTGGGTAATGGCCAATGTGGTAATATTTAAGCTTTCCACCTTGTACTTCATCTGCAGGTACTTTAACAAACACATTAATTGTCATACGTTGCTTTTTGTCGGGGGATTCAATAATTACCCGTGTTAAGCCAGGCTTTTTAGGCGCCTGCCACTGCCAGCGGTTTGTATCAGTTAAGGTGGCGTTGCTATGGTTATTAATAAATGAATAGGGTCGTTTTGATTGTGCGTAAAGCACTTCAAATTCAACTGCCTCATTAGGCATCACAAATACAGAAAACACCGAATACGGCATTACTATGTCGTTAATTTTTAGGCTAAACTCTGCATCTTCAAAATTTGCTTTATTTTGAATATCAACGCTTGGGTGTGCTTTTTTCACGGGCTCGGCGGCATAACTACCTACGCTTACGCAAAGCGCTAATATGCCCCCTAAAATACACGGTATAAACGGCATAAATCCTCTCATAGTCTATTTAATCAATGCAGCAATGACTGACTGATCTTCGTTTTTAAGTAATGCTTTTGCGTCGTGTTGATAAATATCGTCTCTAAAATTAACGAGCATGTCTTCATCAACCCACGCCGTCCAATACACTAAATGAATAGGTAAGGGCTCATTTAAATAAAAAGTTTGAGTGGTATCGGTATCTCTGGCTTTATCCACTTGCTTAAGGGTGCGCTCTTCACCTTGGTGCTTAATTATTTCACGCGCCAATGAAAATGGCTCTTCAACCCTTATACAGCCATGTGATAACGCACGCTGCGCTTGGTTAAAACGCTGCTTTGCTGGAGTATCGTGAACATAAATGGCTTCAGGATTTGGAAACAGATATTTCACTTCGCCAAGTGGGTTTTCATCCCCTGCCCGCTTAACTAAAAAGTGATCAAACTGATAGGGCTTAATAGCCTGCCAATCAATATTACTGGGGTTAACTGTTTTAGAATCTAGGTAGCTGTTTTTTCTAACTTCGATATTATTTTTAGCAAGGTACTGAGGATCTTTTGCCACCTTTGGTGCTATTTCTTTGGTTGCAATAGAGGTTGGTATGCGCCACTCAGGGTTTACTACAAATTTTTCGATTTCGTCACTAAAGGCAGGTGTTTCCCAACTCGGCTTACCCACAATAACGTTATTTTGTAGTTTTACTTCGCCTGCTTTTACATAGCGCAATGTGTACTCAGGTATGTTTACATACACATACTGCGAATCACTTGAGCCTGCGAAGTTAGTTATGCGGTAAAAGTTAAGCTTTAATTTAGCCAATTTTTTCTTAGCGGGTACATTAAGCTTAGCTAAGGTGCGCTTTCCTACTCGCCCATCAACCTTTAAACCGTGGCGACGCTGAAACTGTTGCACAGCCTGCTCAATGGTTTTATCAAATGTGCACATTGCGGTGTCACATACATTGCTGGTTAAGTCACGCTCTTGATACAAACGCAGCGCCAACTGACTCACCGCTTTACTAGTGCTGCCAAGTTCAAGCAACTCATTAGTGTATAAAGGGGTAAACCCGCCACTGTTAACTATTTCTGTGTACCAGTTAATTGCTTTTTCGGTGCGCGCTATTAACTGTGCTGCATTTTGATCAAAATAATAATCGCCATTTTGCAATTGTTGTTGCGAGTTGTAAGTGGTTAATGAAGAGTTGGCAAGTGCCACACTTTCAAGATCTGCAGTGCCTAGCGCTTGCCCTGTTAGCATGGTGCTAACGCAGCCTGCGAGCGTAGCGTGTAACGTAATGTGTTTTACCTTTGTAGACAATGCCTTTGAAAATAACCCCTTCACTTTGTACCTCCTCGCTAAATATCATTGATAAATGCTTTTGTACTTACTGCTTAACAGTAATTTGAAGGTGCAATGCAGGTGCCAAAATAAAATAAAAGCACAACACACTGAAATTTAATAACTTTTTAAACTTTTACATGGTAATTAAAAAACACTTCAACTACGCAATTATGTAATTTGGTTGCTGTAGTGTGTAAAGTTGCTATAGCAATTAGTCTTTTAAAAAGGCTAAAAAGCCACGCTCATAACGACTCAAGTATTTTGTTTTTCGCGGTAAAGAAAGCGACTCTCGCCACGCTGTTTGGGTTTGTTCATCCTCTTTACACAAGGCAATTAAATCCGGGTGAACATACGATTTACGGGCAATAGCGGGCGTATTACCTAGCTGCTCAGACACACTCTCGAGCATACTCTTTAAACTAAGTGCGCCTTTTGCTTTTACAAGTTGCTTAAAGGCAATAACACTGGCTCGCCAGGTTCTAAAGTGCTTAGCGCTAAAGTCCTCACCCATTATTTGTTGAATATACTGGTTAATTTCACTAGAGGTTACGTTTGTGCGCTCGCCATCGCTTATATATTGAAACAAATGCTGACCGGGTAAATCTTGTAGGTCTTTAATTACATGGCTAAGCACTCTGTCGGTTATGTTTACCTCGCGCTCTTTGCCCGATTTAGCCCGATACCGTAGCTGTATATTTTTACCCGTAAGCTTAGCATGGCGATTGCGCAGGGTTGTGGCGCCAAAACTTTTGTTTTGCTTTACATTTCGCTCGTTACCTACCCGCAATGCACCTAAGTCCATAAGCCTAACTACCGCAGCTAATGTGCGCTCTACGCTGAGCTCATCCCCTTGTAAATCGTTTTCTAAACGGGCACGCAGTAATGGCAGCTTATTGCCAAACACCCCACAGGCTTGGTATTTTTTCGCCTCTTGTTGAGCTCTAAAGTCTTCATGGTAACGGTATTGCTTACGGCCTTTACTATCTATCCCCGTTGCTAAAATATGGCCATTTTCTTCAGGGCAAAACCAAGCATTTTTGTAGGCGGGAGGAAACGCTAACGCATTTAAACGATCAATCACTTTTTGATCGGTAATTTGCTTTCCTATTGGGTCAAAGTACAGCCACGTTTTGTTTTTACGCTTACGGGTTATACCGGGTAAATTATCATCTACGTAGATTAGTTTCATTTATGCTCCTAGCAACTTAAACCACCATCAATAAATGTATCACTGTAAAATAACCTTAAACTGAACAACGTTATTGATATATAATCAAAAATTGAACAATAATATAAAAATCCGTTTAGTTTAATTACCTGCTTAAGTATATAAACTGCACCTTTTGGTACCGTTTAGCTATGCTCATTTTTGGCCAAAATATACACGGATAATAATACCAACTCGCTTAATTGATTAGTCTATTTGAGCCCGGAAAACATAGCTAACACTAGGTTTGCCCCCGCAAATGATTAACTATTATTGCAAAACTGGTACCCCCTTAAATAATGTGCTGTTTACAAGGAGCATACAATGGCATTTGATTATGGTTCTATTGATCTTGGGTTAAAAAACCCCTTTAAGTTGGAAGGTAAAGTAACCGCGCTAAGAGGTATTATCGAGTCGGTAGCAGGCGTAAGTTTACTTGTTATAGCTGCAAGCTCGGTGAAAGAAAGTACCACCGCAGGCTGGATTTTAATGCTATTTGGCATGTTTATTTTAGCGCTGGGTATTCGCTCTTTATCGTCAGGTATTTATGCTACCTTAAAATACTTTGTAGGCAGAAACCACCCTACATCGCTTGCGTATAATTTTAGTAAGTCTGAGAGCTCTACCGCGCAAGAAGAAAAAAAAGAAGTAGCCTATAACGCCCAATCACTCGAAGAAATGCTGGTTGGTCGTAAAAACAGTACCTTTAAAGAGCCTAACGGATTTTTATCTCGTTTGTTACACAGCTTAATTCCCAAACTGTTATTTTTACCTTACCCAATTCGAAATGTTGCGCAGCGATTATTTGGCTCATGGGTGAGCACGCTTGTTGCCTTAATTGCTTATGGGCTTGTAGCGTTTGTTTCGCTGTCGGGCTTTACTGGGGAAGCTGGCGAATTAGCCTTTCCGGTTTACAGTGCTATTTTAATGTTTTATGTGCTTTTTTCTTGGCGCTCAAGTAGCAAACCTATCTCTCGCAATGCTGAAAGAAACATTGAAGCGCTGGGAGGCGGTACATTAGCTAAAATTATTTCGTTGTCGTTTATTTTGCCTATTGTTATTGGCCTTTCTATGTCGTGGCTAATGCAAGAGCAACATATCAGCAAACAAGAAATAGACGCGTGGATGGCACAACTGCCAAACTTGCATGCTGGCATATACCTCATTGCCATTATTATATTAGCAACGTTAAGCTGCGCATTAGTATTTACAATGATCAAAGCACGCTTAAACGCAGTGACCCCTACCGCCGAAGTGTCAGAATTACGTGAAAACTGGCAAGAGTCTGTTCACCCTGATGAAGTATTTATAAACCTTGATAATCTTGTCATGGCAAATAGACGCTACAAAGAAGTGCCTAATAGAGTTTACCGCGAGCTAGACCCAAAACTGCAAGAGCAAATAGAGGGTAAAGGCGGTTTTAAAGGCGAAATGATTCAAGAGGTTCAGCCTAAACTACACGCTATGGAGCTAGGTAAAAACTTTACCCTAGCCAGGTTAGTCGCGCTAATAAGTGCTAATTTACTTTATATTGTGGCGTTAGCATTAACAGTGTTGTTAGCCTATTCATTAATAGATATTTATTACTACATAGATAGCGCTAATATTAATAATTTACAGCAAGCGTTTAATAATCAAAACGTTATACAGTTTAGTAGCTTACTAATGAGCAGTGTTCATATTTTAATAATAGCAGTGATTATTAAAGCCTTTGCTCGTTTATTGGCTAACTGTGCTCATTTATTTTTTGCCGAAATGCAGTTTGAATCATTACTTGTGTACTTTAAGTGCGAAGGTACATTTACCGAATCTAAAATTTCAACGGGGACAGGTATTCACGACAGCACCCGCTCAGAAAACACCTTAGTGCGCAGCAGTATCACGCCATGGGTCATTGTCTCTCGTGTTATTACGAGCACGTTTGCTGCCACCGGTATGAAAAACCTTGAGCATCCTCGCCATATAATGGAAATGCACAAAGATGAAGGTCAATTACAAGCCATTAAAAATGATGTAATTGCCTTTCTAAAAGACCGCGAATCGATTGCTTCAATTACCAGTGAGCGCGATTTAGGCAATGCATCGCAAATACATCAATTAAACCAACAAACCCGTGCAATACCTACTCAGCAAGCAATAACAAAAGAGGATGAAGAGGCCGCTGGTTACCTAAGGCAAGAAGAGAACTTAACACCAGAGCCTAAAGCTTAATAATCGCTTTGCTATATTTGTAAAAGCTAAACTGCGCCGCGGTTTGTAATCTAGGCAACTAGGTTACAAACCGTGCGCGCACTAAATACTTACCACCAAACCTTTTTTAAATACCCGCTTGTTAAAATTTATGGTGTTTATCTGCCTTATTATTAACGTATTTTTAATTATCCTTCACTTTATTGAATCATTTATACCTATTTGACCGATTAATTCTAAATTTACGCATAAAGCCCTTGCTTTATGCGTTAAAAACCAAATAATGAAGCAATTATAAACTGGGTAAGAATGAGGAAAATGAGCTATATACTAACCACCCAATGTGCCGACGATGTAGGCCTAATTGCCAAAATTACAGGGCTTTGCCACGCGCACAATTTAAATATTACACGTAATAACGAATTTGTAGATAAAGACGCCAAGCGCTTTTTTATGCGCACTGAACTAACCGGCGAGCCACAAAGTGACTTTTTATCGCAATTACGCGCTTTATTACCTGAGGGTGCACAACTTGCTCTACATGATGATACAAAAACTAAAGTGGTACTGCTTGCAACAAAAGAAGCACATTGCTTAGGGTCTGTATTACTTAAACAGTTTGAGCAAGCGTTAAATATTGAAGTATTAGCTGTGATTGCCAACTACCCAGATTTAGAGCCATTAGCAAAAGGCTTTGATGTGCCTTTTCATGTTGTTTCGCACGTAGGCCTAAGTCGCGCCGAGCATGATGAAAAAGTAGGTGATTTAATTGCCTCTTATAACCCTGACATTATTGGCTTGGCAAAATATATGCGCATACTAAGCCCTGAATTTGTGGGTCGCTTTGAGAACAAAATTATTAATATTCACCACTCGTTTTTACCGGCCTTTATTGGCGCTAAACCGTATCATCAAGCATTTGAGCGCGGCGTAAAAATTATTGGTGCAACGGCTCACTTTGTAAATAATGAGCTAGATGAAGGCCCTATTATTTTACAAGACGTCACCAGCGTAACGCACGCTAATACCGCTGAAATGATGGCTAAAATGGGTAAAGACGTAGAAAAAACCGTGTTTAGTAAAGCCTTACAACTAGCTTCTGAACACAAACTATTTATTAACGGTAATAAAACCGTGGTATTTAGCTAAGACCCCTTTTTACATACTATAAAGCCAGCAACAGGGTTTCCCCCTTTTGCTGGCTTTTTATGCCTAACAGCTTAATTAGAGTCAGATATTAGCTGTGCTGTGTTTTATCCGACACCGTATTTAATTGTAAATTGGCATCCACCATTAAGGTGTGTAATAAATAGGTGACTCAGGCCCTACTGGCAAGCCTAAAGCAAACACCCATACGTAAAATAAAATGACCCAACCGATAAAAAACACAATACTGTATGGCAGCATAGTGGCCACTAACGTTCCTATACCCATGTCTTTTTTATATTTAACTGCCACCGCTAAAATTAAGCCAAAATAGCTCATCATTGGGGTGATTAAGTTAGTCACAGAGTCACCAATACGATACGCCGCTTGAATGGTTTCTGGCGCGTAACCAATAAGCATAAGCATAGGCACAAAAATAGGGGCTGTAATCGCCCACTGCGCCGATGACGAGCCTAAACTCAAGTTAACCATTGCACACATTAATATAAACAATACAAATACTTCTGGGCCAGTAAGGTTTAACGCTTGTAATAGTGCTGCACCATTAATTGCCAAAATAGTGCCTAAATTAGTCCATTTAAAAAAGGCCACAAACTGGGCTGCAAAAAATACTAATACTATATATAAACCCATTGAGCTCATGCTTTTGCTCATTGCGTTAATAATGTCTTTATCGTTTTTCATGCTGCCAACAACACGCCCGTAAACAAAGCCTGGCACACTAAAAGTTACAAATATAATTGCGACTATTCCTTTTAAAAAAGGCGAGCCTGCCACTTGGCCTGTATCTGGGTGGCGTAAAATGCCATCGGCAGGAATAATCGTCCAAGCAAATAACGACAGCACCACTAATAGAGCAACGCCCGCCCATTTTAGACCGGTTTTTTCTAACGCGGTAAGTGTATCAATATTGTTTTGTGACAAGTCGATACTGGCTTCATCGGGGTTATATTTACCTAAACGCGGCTCTACTATTTTTTCGGTTACGAGTGTACCCAGTGCGGCAATAAGTAATACTGATATCATCATGAAATACCAGTTAGCCTCGGCGCCAACCTCGTACGTTGGGTCAATCATTTGTGCTGCAGGCGTAGTTATACCTGCTAATAATGGGTCTATTGTGCCAAGTAGTAAATTAGCGCTATAGCCGCCAGAAACACCGGCAAAGGCAGCCGCTAAGCCAGCTAAAGGGTGGCGCCCCAAACTATGAAATATCATGGCTGCAAGCGGAATTAACACCACATAGCCAAGCTCAGAAGCTGTGTTAGACATTATGGCCGCAAACACCACCATAAAGGTAACTAAACGCTTTGACGCGCCCATAACCATGCCTCGCATAGCAGCAGAGAGTAGCCCTGAATGCTCTGCAACACTTACCCCAAGTAGTGCCACTAAAACAGTGCCTAAAGGCGCAAAACCGGTAAAGTTAGTAACCAAGCCAGCCATGATACGCTGTAGCCCCTCAGCACTGAGTAAACTAACAACTTCAATTACTCCATCAGGCGCACGCCCTGCTGCCCCAATCGGTCTTGGGTCAATTGCGCTTAGCCCAAACCAATCGGCAATACCACTTATTAGCACAATTGAAACCGCAAATATCGCAAATAAAGTAATGGGATGAGGAAGCATATTTCCTAAAAACTCAACGGTTGCTAAAAAGCGATTAAATAAGCCGTTATTGTCTTTAGGTTGATTATTAGGTGAGTGTGTGGAGTCTGTCATACTTGGCTCTATAAATTACAAAATTGCGCTAACCTAGCATTGTTTGCAAAAGAGATCATGTATAAAAGGTAAATGACGTGTAGGTTTTAAGTTTAAAAAGCGCTGCTTGAGTGTATTGGCTTTTGTGGATTGAAGTTTTTTCAGTCTTGCCATATCACCCAGAGCAGCGCATATCTGGTATTTGTAAGCGCTTATCACCTATTAACAGGCAATAAGCACATTAGCTAGGCACGGCTTTGCCTAAACACCAAACATACGGCTGTAAATTTATTTTTAAACGATAAACAGATTTTAGCGCTTTTAATATTTTAAGCTTGCTCTATTGGTTCTAGCTGTAATTTAGCTGCAATAAGAACGGCTTGGGTACGGTTATAAACGCCAAGTTTTCTAAAAATTGCGGTAATGTGTGCTTTGACTGTTGCCTCAGAAATATGTAGTTCGTACGCTATTTGCTTATTTAGTAACCCTTCATGAAGGTATTGCAATACACGATATTGCTGCGGCGTTAACGATGCAACCTGCGCGGCAATTTCTCTGTCTTCTCCTTCTATTTCGGCTACTTTATTTTTTAACTCTTTTGGAAGCCACGTATCGCCTTCAAGTATTTGGTTTATAGCATTAGCAATATTATCTGAAGATGATGACTTAGGAATAAAGCCCATTGCGCCATAACCCATTACCTTAGACACTATGTTGATGTCTTCACTTCCTGAGACAACCGCTATGGGTAAGCATGGGTAGTCTTCGCGAATGCGGATCAGGCCATATAAATCGCCATTACCTGGCATGTGTAAATCTAGCAGTAATATATCAAGATCTTCTTGTTCGCTAAGTACTTGCAGTGTGCTGTCAAAATCTGATGATTCAAATACCTCTAAATCGTCAAACTTAGCACTTAATGCTCCTTTTAGTGCCTCGCGAAATAACGGATGATCATCCGCTATTAAAAACTGACTCATGGTTCGCTCCTAATAAATTCGGCTGCCAATAAGGTATAAAGTACTTACTGACAGCCGATATACTACGTTTAGAATCAACTTGTAATCAAGTTTTTAACGCGCATTTAACGATTTAATCGGTTTTCTATGAGCTCATCTACCACGGTTGGGTCTGCAAGTGTTGATGTGTCCCCTAGCTGTTGATGTTCATTTGCGGCTATTTTACGTAAAATTCGACGCATAATCTTACCTGAACGCGTTTTTGGTAAGCCAGGCGACCATTGAATCATATCAGGGGAAGCTATTGGGCTTAGCTCTTTACGTACCCAATTACGGACTTGAGTTGTCAGCTCATCACTTACAGTAACGCCTTCATTTGGCGTAATGTAAACATAAATACCTTGGCCTTTAATATCATGCGGATAACCTACTACGGCGGCCTCTGCTACAGCTTCGTGAGCAACCAGCGCGCTTTCTATTTCAGCGGTACCTAAGCGATGCCCTGATACATTAAGCACGTCATCAACACGCCCTGTGATCCAGTAATAGCCATCTTCATCACGACGACAGCCGTCACCTGTAAAGTAAACACCGGGGTAAGCACTAAAATAGGTTTGTTCAAAACGTTCGTGGTCGCCATAAACAGTACGCGCTTGTGAAGGCCAGCTATCTAATATCACTAAATTACCGTCAACGGCACCTTCTAGTGTATTACCCTCTGCATCAAATAGAGCCGGCGCAATACCAAAAAACGGATGCGTTGCTGAACCTGGCTTAGTTTGGGTGGCACCAGGCAGTGGGGTGATCATAATGCCGCCCGTTTCGGTTTGCCACCACGTATCTACGATTGGGCAATTAGCATTACCAATATTTTCGTAATACCACGTCCATGCTTCAGGGTTGATGGGTTCTCCCACCGAGCCTAAAATGCGTAAACTTTGACGATTAGATGACGCGGTTGGCTCATCGCCTTTGGCCATTAACGCTCGAATAGCGGTTGGTGCAGTATATAAAATGGTTACGCCGTGCTTATCAATCACCTCACCCATGCGCCCTGCGGTTGGGTAGGTAGGCACACCTTCAAATACCACTTGCGTACAGCCATTAACCAGTGGGCCATAAGCAATATAGCTGTGGCCGGTGATCCAACCTACATCGGCGCTACACCAATATACGTCGTCCTCTTGTAAATCAAATACGTATTCGTGGGTCATTGATGAGTAAACTAAGTAACCCCCTGTAGTATGCACAACCCCTTTTGGTTGGCCAGTAGAGCCCGAAGTATATAAAATAAAAAGTGGATCTTCTGCATTCATTGGCTCCGGTTCGCACTGCGCCGGTTGGTCAGCTACAAGCTCATGCCACCAAATATCGTGCTCGTTCCAATCAACTTCGCCACCGGTTAGCTGATGTACAATAACGTGTTCAATGCTTGTCACCGACTCTTGTGCTACGGCTTCATCAACATTCGCTTTTAAAGGAACACAATTACCAGCTCGGCGGCCTTCATCGGATGTGATCACCACTTTAGCGCCTGAGTCTTTAATTCGATCTGCAATGGCAGAGGGAGAAAAACCACCAAATACAACCGAGTGAATAGCACCAATACGTGCACAGGCCTGCATGGCGTAAATGGCTTGCGGCGTCATCGGCATATAAATAGCAACTCGGTCACCTTTTTGTACACCCAGTTTTTTTAAACCATTAGCAAAGCGCGCCACTTCATCATGTAATTGTTGGTAGGTAATGTTTTCACTTTGGTTTGGGTTGTCTCCTTCCCAAATAAGCGCAACTTTATCGGCTTTGGTTTTTAAATGGCGGTCAATACAGTTATAAGAGGCATTTAAAACGCCATCTTCGTACCATTTTATATCGATATGGCCTTTATCAAATGAGGTGTTTTTTACTTTAGTATACGGAGTAAACCAATCTAAGCGCTGGCCATGTTCACGCCAAAACCCTTGTGGGTCATCAATCGACTGTTTGTAGAGCTTATTATATTTTTCGTTATCAACTAACGTCGTTTTTTCAATATGTGCAGGAACAGGATAGATACTTTGTGACATCTCAGTCTCCATTTTAATAACTTGCCATGATTAAAGGATTACTCAGCAGTACTTTATTAAGTATTAGACCTTAGTTGTACAACCCTTCTAATTAACGTTTTGTGGTTTATAATCTCGCCGCTCATGACTTTTTTACATAGAAATACAGTATGTTAAATATAAGTAAGTGGCCATTGAATTACTCTTAAACCTTCGTCTTATAGACCAATAGGTAATTGAGTAAATTTTGCACATATTTAAAAGTGGTTTTCGGACATTAAAAAATAATGATGCAGCCATGCAAGTTAAACACTTATTTAACGAACTCATAGCGTGATGCAAGATAAATAAATTTTTATTCGTAAGTAATACCTGTAGCAAGTAATACATTTGAACGTTTAAAAAGCAACAAACAACAAGTAGCCTTTAAAGGACACCACAATGAAATTTACCCCATTAAAAACTCTTGCAGCGAGTGCTGTATTATGTGCTTTAACAAGCACAGCTTATGCGGCAACTGCAGCTAAAGTAGGTAACACCGAATTTACTTACGGCGGATACATTAAGCTAGATACAATGTGGAGTGATTACTCTGCAGGCGCTCCTGATGGCTCAAATGTAGGGCGTGATTTTTACGTACCAAGCACACTGCCAGTAGGCGATGACGATGATTCGGATGCCGTATTTGATATGCATGCACGTGAGTCACGTTTTAACTTTGGTACGTCAACGTTAATGGATAACGGTAAAACAGTTAAAACTAAAATTGAGTTAGACTTTTTAGCATCTGCACCTGGCGGTAACGAGCGCGTATCAAACTCTTATGCTCCACGTATTCGCCATGCATTTGTAACTTACGATGGCTGGTTATTTGGTCAAACATGGTCAAACTTTCAAAACGTGGGTGCACTTGCAGAAACACTTGATTTTGTAGGCCCTGCTGAAGGCACTGTTTTTGTTCGCCAAACGCAAATTAAGTACACAACCGGTGCTTGGTCATTCTCACTAGAAAACCCAGAAAGCACAATTACCACTCAAGGTGGCGCACGTGTAGAAACAGATGATGCGTCACTTCCTGATTTTACTGCGCGCTACACACACAACGCCGATTGGGGTAACTTTGTAGTTGCAGCACTTGCTCGCCAACTTACTTATAAAGTAGGCGATGTTGACGCTGATGAAACCTCGTTTGGTATTAGCGCTTCGGGCCGTGTAAATTTTGGCGAAGACTATCTTAAATTTATGCTTACACAAGGTAAAGGCCTTGGCCGTTACGTGGGCTTAAATGTTGCCCATGGTGCAGTGCTTAATGGCGATGAACTAGATGCAATAGACTCAACATCTGGTTTTGTTGCTTATCAACATAAATGGACAAGCCAGTGGCGCTCAACTTTCTTATATTCTTTCTTTAGTGCTGACAACAACACCGATCTATTAACAATATCAGGCGACCCTGTTGAATCAAGCCAAAGCTTTAGTGCAAACATTTTATACTCACCGGTTAAGCGTTTAACATTTGGTGCAGAGTTTAAACATGCCGAGCGCGAAACAGAAAGTGGTATTGACGGCGATTTAGAGCGCTTACAATTTTCTGTAAAATACAATTTTTAATTAAACATAGTGATCACAATAAAGCGGCTTAGGCCGCTTTTTTTAGCTATACAATTTGAACTTTGTTTAAAAGGTTTAATAGTACTGTGATAGTAATGGTATTTAAGGGTGCTTTTTTGTCTGAGATTTTCAGTAAATTAAACACGGTTAGCGATTAAACAAGCTTAAATAGCAGCATTTGGAAGAGCTCAGATAAAAGTTTGTACAGAAATAACACTCTCTTTGCGATTAAGTAATATTACCTTAGCGCTAAACTAAGTGGCTATTTAGTTGCTAAAATCCACTAAATTCCCACAATTTCGGATAACTATTAATTATTTTGCACAAACAACAAACGCGTTATTGAAAATCACTCTCATTTAGATTATGTTATGCACTTCTTTTTTGAACCTATTGGAAAAACACATGTCGTCCCAACAAATTTTGCGTTTATCTAAGCTAAGCCTTATTACTTCACTTGTTTTATCTGGTCATGCATTTGCACAAGAAACTACAACAAATACAGATGACTCATTAGAAAAAATAGCAGTATATGGCCAGCATCATAAAAACTACATCACCGAAGATGCGCAATCTGCTACAAAATTAGGCCTAACAATCAAAGAAACCCCACAAAGTATTTCTGTTGTTTCTCGCGCTTTAATGGATGATTTTTCATTAGATGATATTAACTCAGTGCTAGAGAGCACCCCCGGTGTAACTGTAGAACAAATAGAAACTGACCGTACTTATTTTAAAGCCCGTGGCTTTGAAATAACAAACTTTCAGGTTGATGGTTTAGGCATCCCTCAAAGCTCAGGCTCTATTCAGGGCACTTTAGATACGTCTATTTACGACCGTGTAGAAATTGTACGTGGTGCAAACGGCCTTATGACTGGCGCAGGTAACCCATCAGCAACCGTAAATATGGTATTAAAAAAACCAACTTACATAACTCAAGCGCATGCATCTGCATCGTATGGTTCATGGAACAACAAGCGTTTAGAGGTAGATGTTTCAACGCCAATTAACGACGACCACGCTGTACGCGCCGTATTTACCAAGCAAAAAGCGGAGTCATACCTAGATCGTTACGAAACAGATAAAACAATTGCTTATCTTGCTTACGAAGGCAAGCTAACCGACGACACGACATTAAGCATCAACTATGTTAACCAACAAAAAGATGCCGATAGCCCACTTTGGGGCGCACTCCCTCTTTATTACACCGATGGCACAGCAACAAACTACGACGCCTCTACAAGTACGGCATCTGATTGGTCTTACTGGGATAACAGCGCAGAGCAAGTATATGTAACACTTGAGCAAAACCTATCGGCTACGTGGGTTGCAATAGCGCGTTATGCACACATAGAAAACGAGCAAGACTCAGAACTATTTTACGTATTCGGTACACCAGATAGCGAAACTGGCCTTGGTTTAACCGGTTACGCAAGTCGTTACGACTACGAAGATAAGCACGACCTGTTTGATTTATACGCCAGCGGTAAATTTGATTTATTTGGCCAAGAACACGACCTGTCATTTGGTGTTAGCCAAGCAAAAATGGACTATAACGAACAGTCGCTTTTCGATTACAGCACGGGCAACGGCTTTCCTGCAATGCCATCACTTGACACATGGGATGGTGTAGCGCCTGAGGCAACACTTGTTGATGCCTTAAGTGGCAGTGACATAAAAAATAAGCAACAATCAGCTTATATATCTACACGTATAAAGTTAGGTGAACCATTAAGCGTACTAGCCGGTGTGCGTTACACTGATTGGGAAACTTCTGGTAGTGCTTATGGTGTAGAACAAACACGTAACGACAGCGAAGTTATTCCGTATGTTGGAGCTGTATACGATTTCAATGAATCACTTTCAGCTTATGCAAGTTACACTGAAACCTTTGTGCCGCAAAAAGAACTAGATATCAACAATGAGCAGCTTGCACCAATAACAGGTAAAAGTAGCGAGATTGGTTTAAAAGCACAGCTTTTAGACGATCAAGTATTTGTCACCTTTGCATACTTTGATGCAAAACAGGAAGGACTTGCCGTTGAAATAGCAAACACAGCACCAAATTCTCGTTACTATGCCGCTGATGGTATTAACAGTGATGGGTTTGAAATTGAGCTAAGTGGTAAAGTAACCGACGATTTAAGTGCAAGCATCAGCTTTAGTAACTTAAGTATTGAGGGTGATGATTTAGTTGAAGATTACACGCCAGAGAATCAGCTAAAACTGGCTGCAACTTACCAAGTTCCATTTGTTGAAGGCTTAACTTTTGGTGCAAATTATCGTTGGCAAGACTCGGTTAGCCGCGTACAAGTTGAAGATGCAACCGGCGCTGCACTTGTAACCACGAACCAAGATGCTTACGGTATTCTTGATTTAATGGCTAACTACAAAATTACAGAAAACGTTGGGGTTACTTTTAACGTTAATAACACCACAGATGAAAAATACCTACACAGCCTATACTGGGCTCAAGGTTATTACGGTGCGCCGCGTAACTACGCGCTATCTGTAAACTGGCAGCTATAAGTCGCTTTTTTAAATTACGGCTTTTAAATTTAAACGGCACTTTTTAGTGCCGTTTTTGTTTTAAGCCCCTTTAAGTTAAAGCGCTTATCACCCTCCTTGCGCTATCTATTTTATGCAAAGTAATTGCAATAGCATGCTTTTATTACGCGCCTCAATTAAAACGCGAACTTGTTAGCCAGCCTCACTGTAAATATGGCTAAGTGCTATTTAAACTGCATCTATTAAAGCCTGTAAGGTTATAGTTTTAGCGTGCATTAAACACAAAAAGGCGCTAACCATTGCTGGTTAGCGCCTTTTAAAGCTCGGGTCAAATCAAGCTTAGAGAACGTTTACACTTAAAGGTCAGACTCAGCGCCTAATACGTCTTCGCCATCTTCTGGCTCAACCGTTGCTTTTAATAGCAACATATCACGTAACTTACCTTCAATTTCATCTGCAATTTCTACGTTTTCTTTCAAAAACTTAATAGAGTTTGATTTACCTTGGCCTACTTTATTGCCGTTGTAGCTGTACCAAGCACCTGCTTTTTCAACAATTTTGTGCTTAACACCTAAATCAATTAACTCACCTTGTTTAGAAATACCTTCACCATACATAATGATGAATTCAGCTTGTTTAAACGGTGGTGCAACTTTGTTTTTAACTACTTTAACGCGGGTTTCGTTACCGACTACCTCATCACCTTCTTTAACAGAGCCAATACGACGAATATCAATACGCACTGATGCGTAAAACTTAAGTGCGTTACCACCGGTTGTTGTTTCAGGGTTACCAAACATTACACCAATTTTCATACGAATTTGGTTAATGAAAATACATAGCGTATTTGAGCGTTTAATATTACCTGTAAGCTTACGTAGTGCTTGCGACATTAAACGTGCTTGTAAGCCCATGTGCGAGTCGCCCATGTCGCCTTCAATTTCAGCTTTTGGTGTAAGCGCTGCAACAGAATCGACAATAACAACATCTACAGCACTTGAACGTACTAACATGTCACAAATTTCTAGCGCTTGCTCACCGGTATCTGGCTGAGACACTAACAGCTCATCAATGTTAACACCTAACTTTTGTGCGTATACCGGATCAAGAGCATGCTCAGCATCAACAAAGGCACATGTTTTTCCTTCTTTTTGAGCCTGCGCGATAACTTGCAAAGTAAGCGTTGTTTTACCTGAAGACTCAGGGCCATACACTTCAACAATACGCCCCATAGGCAAACCACCTATGCCTAAAGCAATATCAATCCCAAGTGAGCCTGTAGATACAGCATCAATATTTAGGGCTTTGTTATCGCCCAGTTTCATAATTGATCCTTTACCAAATTGACGCTCAATTTGTGATAGTGCAGCGTCCAGCGCTTTTTGTTTATTATCGTTCATTCTGTTCTCCAAATCCGGCTAATGCGAACAAGTATACTGTATGAAATCACAGTATCAAGTGAAATTTATAATTTTATCTTCTCGATAGTACTTTTCAATGCAAATTCAATAGCTTGCATTCTAACTTGCGCTCTATCGCCGTTAAATATTTGCTTAAACGTAAATTGTTCATTGGCAATTTGTATGCAAAACCACACAAAGCCAACTGGTTTATCGGACGTAGCGCCACCTGGCCCAGCAATGCCCGAAATTGCCACGGCAACATCAGCATTGGCAACACTTGCGGCACCAAAAGCCATCTCTTTTACTGTTTCCTCACTCACCGCACCAAATTGCTCTAGCGTAGTATTGGCCACATTAAGCAGTTCATGCTTAGCTTCATTACTATAAGTAACAAATGCGCGGCCCAAATAACCTGAGCTACCTGGCGTATCTGTAAGCGCATAACTCACTCCGCCACCAGTACATGATTCAGCGGTAGTGATCCATAAGCGTTTATCCGTTAAAATAACGCCCAATTGCGCAGCAAGTGTTTTAATCTCTTGATGTAATTCCATATTCAGCCTTTGGGTAAATACATGTCGTTTGATCTTTATGCACCGCACACTATAAAACAACAAACCCCTATGATGCAGCAGTATCTAAAAATAAAATCAGAGCATCGCGATATTTTATTGTTTTATCGTATGGGGGATTTTTATGAACTCTTTTTTGACGACGCTAAACGCGCGGCCCAACTACTCGATATTTCGCAAACGCATCGTGGTAAAGCCGGCGGCGATCCTATCCCTATGGCGGGTGTCCCTTATCATGCAGTAGAAAACTATTTAGCTCGTTTAGTGCAAATGGGCGAATCGGTTGCTATATGTGAGCAAATTGGCGATCCTGCAACCAGTAAAGGGCCAGTAGAGCGCAAAGTCGTACGTATCGTTACTCCGGGTACTATTTCAGATGAAGCGCTATTGCAAGAACGCCAAGATAACTTACTCACTAGCGTATGGCAAAATAAAAAAGGGCTATACGGTATTGCCTACCTTGATATAAATTCAGGGCGCTTCAACGTAGTTGAAGTTAACACCGACGAAGCATTTACTTCAACCTTACAGCGCTTAGCACCCGCTGAGCTTTTATACTGTGAAAGCTTTGAAAACACACATTTAATTGAGCATATAAAAGGGGCACGCCGACGCCCTGAGTGGGAGTTTGACCTAGACACCGCGCAACACTTACTGTGCGAGCAGTTTGGCACCAAAGATTTAGTTGGTTTTGGTGTAGATAAAGCGCATGCTGCTTTGGTCGCTGCGGGTTGTTTAATGCAATACGTAAAAGATACACAACGTATTGCGCTCCCTCACATTCGCGCTATTACGCTTGAGCATAACGAGCACGCAGTTATATTAGATGCGGCAACGCGCAAAAATTTAGAACTAACCGTTAATTTATCGGGTGGCTTTGAAAACACCTTAGCGCAGGTACTTGATAAAACCGCCACGGCCATGGGGTCGCGTTTACTTAAACGCCGCATTCATACACCGGTGCGTAATAAAAATGAGCTTAACTCACGTTTAAATGCCATTAGCGCTATTTTAGATGTGCAATTATATGGCGAGTTACACGACTCATTAAAAGAAATTGGTGATATAGAGCGCGTAATAGCACGACTTGCTTTATGCACTGCACGCCCGCGCGATTTAACCCGACTGCGCAGTGCCCTACAAGCACTCGCACCACTGCATGCTTTATTAAACGATGCTAATGATGAGCGTATCGCGAGCATTGTTCGCCATTCTCCAGAGCTGCCTGAACTACAAGCTTTACTTGAGCGTGCTGTTATTGATAACCCACCGGTACTAATTCGCGATGGGGGCGTTATTGCACCAGGCTACAACAGCGAACTCGATGAATGGCGAAACTTGAGTAAAGGCGCTACCGATATACTTGAGCAACTAGAGCTTAGAGAGCGCGAGCGCACCGGGATCAGCACATTAAAAATTGGCTATAACAAGGTACATGGCTTTTTTATCGAGGTAAGTCGTGCAAATTCACACTTAGTACCTGCTGATTATATTCGCCGCCAAACGCTTAAAAATAATGAACGCTACATAATACCTGAATTAAAAGAGCACGAAGACAAAGTGCTTGGCAGCCAATCAAAAGCTCTTGCGCTTGAAAAACAATTATATGAAGAGCTATTTGAGTTTATAGCCCCGCATATTGAACAGCTTCAAATGATGGCTGGCGCATTAGCTGATTTAGATGTATTGAATAACTTAGCAGAGCGAGCACAAACGCTTAACTATGCTAAACCACAGCTATGCGATGATGACAATATAAGCATTAAACAAGGTCGCCACCCCGTGGTAGAGCAAGTAATGAAAGAACCTTTTATTGCCAACCCTGTCGAGCTAAATAGCCAGCGTAAAATGTTGATTATCACCGGTCCAAACATGGGTGGTAAATCAACCTATATGCGCCAAACAGCACTTATCGTATTGATGGCGCATATTGGCTGTTATGTCCCTGCTGATAGTGCAAAAATTGGTAATATTGACCGTATATTTACACGCATTGGTGCAAGCGACGATTTAGCCTCTGGTCGCTCTACTTTTATGGTAGAAATGACCGAAACTGCCACAATTTTAAATAATGCAACTGCGCAATCTTTGGTATTAATGGATGAAATAGGCAGAGGCACCAGTACCTACGATGGCTTGTCACTTGCTTATGCAACGGCTGATCATCTGGCACAAAAAATATCTGCTAAAACATTATTTGCTACGCACTACTTTGAATTAACGGAACTTGCTGAGCAAAAAACTGGGCTGGTGAATGTGCACTTAGATGCCATAGAGCACAACGACACCATTGCATTTATGCATACTGTGCTTGATGGTGCAGCAAGTAAAAGCTTTGGCTTACAGGTCGCAGCGCTTGCCGGCGTGCCTAAAGCCGTGATAGCCCAAGCAAAACAAAAGCTTAAACTGCTCGAAAACCACCAAAGTGTAACAGCGCCTAATGCTGAGCAGCAGGCGTTTTCATTTGCTAATGAGTTACCTGCGCCTGAGCCTTCTGAAGTTGAGGAGCAGCTCGGTGCCATTGACCCTGATAACCTATCGCCGCGTCAAGCACACGAACTTCTTTATAAATTAAAGGCTCTGCTTTAAATATAGCTAACTTGAGCGGTGGTTAAGAAGCTGATAACACAGTGAATAGTATTTCTTGGGGGTTGTAAGACATAAAAAAAGCTGAAGGTTTTATCCTTCAGCTTTTAAACACATAGACAGTATAAAAGGGAGTTACGAGAACTGGTCAAACAAACTTTCTGTGCTTAACCCTTCTTGTTGTAAAATATCTTTTAAACGACGTAATGCTTCTACCTGAATTTGTCTTACGCGCTCTCGCGTTAAACCAATTTCACGGCCAACATCTTCAAGTGTTGATGGCTCATAGCCAAGTAAACCAAAGCGACGCGCTAATACTTCACGTTGTTTAGGGTTTAACTCACCTAACCAATCAACAATATGTTTGTTAATATCGTTGTTTTGAACTTCGCCCTCAGGGCCTGCGCTTTTTTCATCGGCAATAATGTCTAACAGTGCGCTGTCGTTCTCACCGCCAATTGGCATATCAACTGAGGCAATTTTCTCGTTTAAGCGTAGCATTTTAGTTACGTCTTCTACGGGTCTGCCTAGGCTTTCAGCAATTTCTTCAGCAGTTGGCTCATGGTCTAGCTTTTGTGTCAGCTCGCGTGCTGTACGCAAGTAAACATTTAATTCTTTAACTACATGTATTGGCAGGCGAATTGTGCGCGTTTGATTCATAATGGCGCGTTCAATTGTTTGGCGTATCCACCACGTTGCATAAGTCGAAAATCTAAAACCGCGTTCTGGGTCAAACTTTTCAACAGCACGAATTAAACCTAGGTTACCTTCTTCAATTAAATCTAGAAGTGCTAATCCTCGGTTGTTATAACGGCGGGCAATTTTTACAACTAAACGTAGGTTACTTTCAATCATACGCTTGCGAGATGCTTCACATCCACGTAGCGATTTGCGGGCAAAAAAGACTTCTTCTTCAGCGCTAAGTAGGGGAGAAAAACCAATTTCTCCTAAATAAAGTTGGGTTGCATCAAGGTTTTTAGTTACTTCCTCTTTTGCAAATATCTCTTCTTCGTTATCAACCTCTTCAAGTAATGCTGCAGTTTCTGCTACTGCGGTGTCATCAAATTTTTCGTCGGTGGTGTTTTTGTCAAGTTTTGCTGCGTTAGCCATAAGCCTTCTCCCGAGCAATTATCAATACCTAAAAATTAGGGAAGGTATTTAGCAGGATTGACAGCTTGCCCACGGTAGCGAATTTCAAAACGAAGCGCAGTGACCGAAGATTCTGACTTGCCCATTTCTGCTATTTTTTGTCCTGCCTTAACTTTCTGCTTTTCTCTAACAAGTAGTTTCGAGTTATGTGCATAAGCACTTAGGTAATCATCATTATGTTTCAAAATGATTAAATTACCATACCCTCGAAGCGCATTACCCGCATACACCACCGTTCCTTGTGCTGCGGCTAAAACTGAAGCCCCTGTACGGTTAGCAATCTGTAAACCCTTGTAACCGTTTTCCTTATTAGAAAAGCGTTTAGTCACTTTGCCCTTTGCAGGCCAAAACCACTTTACTTTACTGCTCGACGAAGGTTTAGCATTACTAACTATTTTATTGGCTTGTTTTTGAACATACTCTCGTTGTTTCGGCTGATCAAGATTTTTCTTTAATTTTTTGTTAGTTTTTTGTTTTATTTTAGTGGATGTTATTTTTTGTTTAACGGGTGAATTGCTAGCAATCGCATGACTACTGGTGGCTACAAGCGAAATAACTTGCCCAGGATAAATAACATAAGGTGATGGAATTGAGTTGTTTTTTGCAAGTGTTCTAAAATCTTTGCCTGCACTAAAGGCAATGGAATATAAAGTATCACCCTTTTGTACTGTGTATTTATTTCCATTAATGTTAATGCCTTTTTGAAAATCATTAACATTAGTATTAAGGCTACTAACAGGAGCAGGGATATGGCGAGATGAACACCCCGAAAACAAAACAGCAATAAATACAACTACATATAATGCGTACTGACTATTCAAGGTGTTTTGCTCCGAAATTTAAAAAGTACTACTTTTGCTAGTTAGCGTAATAAAAAGTAAGCAACCGCTATTAATATAACTAAACCCCAGCCAAGTACTTCAACATATTGACGTAATTTTTGCTCCATTTTAACCCCGCCCCACTTCATTAAAGCAGAAACTAAAAAGAAACGCGCACCGCGGCCAACGGCAGACGCTATTAAAAATGGTAAAAATGCCATTTGTAATACCCCTGCACCAATAGTAAATACCTTATAAGGGATAGGTGAAAAGCCCGCTAAAAATACCACCCACACGCCATACTCTTTAAACCATGTAAGCGCTGTTTCAAATTTTTCTTGCCAGTGCATCTGCTCAATAAAGGGCTGTACAACAGGCTCAAATAACCAGTAACCTAAAAAGTAACCTACAATCCCCCCAAGTACTGAAGCAACTGTTGCAAAGCTTGCAAAGCGCCACGCTTTACTTGGCTGAGCAAGCGACATAGGAGCAAGCATTACATCCGGTGGTACCGGAAAAAAAACAGACTCAGCAAAGCTCATGGCTGCTAAATAGCGCTCAGCAAAGCGGTGTTTTGCCCACACTAGGGCCATATCGTATAACTTAGTAAACAATTTCAACGTGAATTCCTATTCAATATCACCAGGGACGAGAGGGACAAACCGAACTGGTGCAATAACATGCTCTGTGAAGCAATCGCCTTGGCGAATAACCATGGTTAATTTTTGTTCTTGCTCTCCAATGGGGGCAAGGAGTACACCTCCATCAGCTAGTTGTGCAAGTAAGTCTTGAGGCACTTTTGATGCGGCCGCGGTAACTATAATACCATTAAACGGGGCCTGCGATTGCCAGCCTTGCCAGCCATCTGCGTGTTTCATGGTTACATTGTATAAATCAAGTTGATGTAAACGGCGTTTAGCCTGCCATTGCAGTGCTTTTATACGCTCGACCGAATACACCTTATTAAAACACTTGGCTAACACTGCGGTTTGATAACCAGAGCCTGTGCCAATTTCTAACACTTTGTCGCGTACGCCAGCCAAATGAAGCAGCTCGGTCATACGCGCCACAATATAAGGCTGCGAAATAGTTTGCCCTTGCCCTATTGGCAACGCCGTGTTTTCGTACGCCTTGTGTTTTAGTACATCATCAATAAAGGCATGACGTGGTATATCTGCAATGGCTTTTAATACCTGTTTGTCTTCTACCCCTTCTTGCTCTAATAGCTTAGAAAGCGCAATAGCACTGCGCGAGTAATTAGCCAGCACGGTTTATCTCCATTTCAGCTAACCACTGCCCAACCGCTTCAATACTTTCTTTTGCTGTCATATCAACGCTTAACGGTGTAACTGAAGCATAGCCATTATTAACAGCGTAAAAATCAGTACCCTCTCCGGCATCGCTTTCAATACCAAGCGAGCCATACCAAAAAATATCACGCCCCCATGGGTCCGTTTGTTTGGTCATGGTTTCGGCTTTATGTCGAGCGCCTAAACGCGTAACTTGCACCCCTTTTAGCTCAGTTAGAGGTATATCGGGTACATTTACATTGATAATTTGATCTTTAGGCAGTGGGTGCGATGCCAGCCCTTTAATTATGTTAACGGTCACAGCTGCTGCGGTTTCAAAGTGCTCACCATGGTGCGAGCAAAGCGACACGGCAATAGCAGGCAAGCCTAAATGGCGCCCTTCGGTCGCCGCTGCCACAGTGCCTGAATACAATGTATCGTCGCCCAAATTAGCGCCGTGGTTAATACCTGCTACGACCAAATCAGGCGTTTCATCTACTAACTGATTAACCCCTAAATGAACACAATCAGTAGGTGTGCCATTAACCGATATAAAGCCGTTTTCAAGCGTGGTAGAGCGCAGTGGGTTTATTAACGTTAACGAGTTACTGGCACCACTACAGTTACGATCAGGGGCTACAAGGGTTACATCGGCAATTTGCGTAAGAGCCTGGTATAAAACAGCAATCCCTTTAGCGTTTACACCGTCGTCGTTACTTAGCAGTATCTTCATTTTGACTATCCTTTTCTTTTCGCTCATTAGGGCTTGCATCGGTGTAATCCACCAGCTCACGTAAAAGTGCGGTAGCAAAACACCCTTTAGGCAATCCAAAGCTTAATTTTAAAGTCGTTTCGTCTAGTGTTTCTATGGTTAAATCTTGCGGAATGAGGCGCAGCATACGGCGCTCATTTTTAAGGCCTAATTCGCCTAAGCCCTCACACCATGCTTGGTATGGTTTTAGCCATATTTTTTCTTGATCAGTTAAGCCCTTTTCGCTTTTACCAACCATAGGAGCCGACATCATAATATCGCCAGAGGCTAAACGTGCTATGTTTTCATCGCTTATTGCATCTTCAAAAAATGCGTTACTACCGCTTAGCATAAATACTTCACGGTGCATGGTTTTAGCTAACCCATGCTCTTTAACACGTAAGCTCACTATTTGATTAAATACATGTGAACGGGCAGCGGAGATAATAATACCGCGTAGTTTTTTATCGCGAATGCGCTCGCCGGCAAACATTTTTTCGGCCATAACTAAATTATGCCCATCGCGGCCAAAGCGCTGCTCGCCAAAGTAGTTAGGCACACCGGCACGTACAGCATTAATGCGGCATAAAATATCAAGCGGCTGGGTTACATTACGAAGCGTAATAGTGAATCGGTTTCCTTTGTGGCAACCGGTGCGTAATTTACGTTCGTGGCGCTGTTGCGAAACCACAAAAATGCTGTCGCTATTGAGTTCACTAAAATCAATATGCTTTTTAATGGGTACTTTTACGCTAAACCATTGGCTACACACGCCGTGACGGTCTTTCATGCCGGCATAGCTTACTTCGCGCGGTGACACTCCAGCCTTTTGTGCAATTAACTTGGCCACATATTGCGTGTTTTCACCTTTTTTAACGACCTGTAAGCATACATGCTCACCACTGCCGGTAAATTCTATGCCGAGGTCTTCATCAACCATAAAATCTTCAGCAACGGTTTTAAAGTCTGCTTTTGAAAGCGGTGCACCGTATAGGTAATTTAAATCGCTCATGCGCTTGCTGTACTCTCAGGCGCTTTGCTCATAATAACCACCGCATAGCTAGAAATACCTTCTTTACGCCCTTCAAAGCCGAGCTTTTCGGTGGTGGTCGCTTTAACATTGATTTGTGAAAGCTCGCAATTTAAATCGCTGGCTAAATTAGAGCGCATAGCGTGGATGTGTGGCAACATTTTAGGAGCCTGCGCCACAATAGTGACATCGCCATTGCCCAGTACATAACCTTGCTCTTTGGCAAGACCTACAACATGGCGAAGTAAAATACGGCTGTCGATATTTTCATACTCGCTCGCCGTGTCCGGAAAATGCTTACCAATATCGCCCATTGCCAACGCGCCTAAAATAGCATCGCATAATGCATGAATAGCAACATCGCCATCTGAGTGTGCTAAAAAGCCCTGCGGGTAATCTATTTTTTCGCCGCAAATTGTTATTGGGCCTTCGCCACCAAATTTGTGTACGTCAAAACCATGGCCAATTCGAATCATAATGCTTGCTCGTTTTGTTGTTTGTTTAATAAAAACCCCGCTAGGTCTAAATCCTCCGGCGTGGTTATTTTAATATTGTCGCTGCGCCCTGTAATTAGCTTAACGGGTTTATTTGCCCACTCAATGGCACTGGCTTCATCGGTAATAGTCACGCCCTCACAAAGCGCACGTTGCAACGCATTTTTAAGCTCGTCATATTTAAAAAACTGCGGTGTAAGCGCTTGCCATAAATCATCACGAGGCACGGTTTGCTCGCTATGCGTGTTACCACGCTTTATGGTGTCTTTTACCTTGCTTGCTAAAATACCGCCTTCGTCGTCGGCTATACAATGCGCTATTAAGGTTTCAATATCGTTAATAGTAACTAAGGGGCGGGCTGCGTCGTGCACCAGCACCCATTCAGGAGGGTTATTTTCTAAAAATAATAGGCTATTAAGCACTGAGTCTGCTCGCTCTTGCCCGCCGCTGGCGCGTAAAATTCGCGAGTCTATGTGCGCAAGCGAGTCAAAATAAGGGTCGGTTTGACTAACGGCTACAACTATTTGGCTTAAGCTTTGTAATTGCGAAAGCTTACAGAGCGTGTGCTCTAAAATAGTTTTTCCTGCCAATTTAATATACTGCTTAGGTGCACTGTGCTGCATTCTGCTGCCTACGCCGGCAGCGGGTACAATGGCAGCTATTGAATTATTATTTTTCATGTTGTTTGCCCGGTAAAACACGTATAAATGTTTCATCCGGTTTAATCATTCCTAATTCGTTACGAGCGCGCTCTTCTATACCTTCTTGACCAAGCTTTAAATCTTCTATGTCGGCGGTAAGTACTTTATTGCGCTTAATTAGTTTTTCGTTAGTTTGTTGATGAGAAGCCACGGCTGCTTTTAAACGCGTATAGTCTTGCACCCCGTTATGACCAAACCAAAGTCGGTATTGTATAAACAGTGCTAAGCACAACAGGCCAAGCTGAAAAAACCGCATTTAACACTCCCTATTCGTTTTTAAATAAAATTAGGCTCGTGGGCGTTTTATATTACGCCAATTAATATTACCCGCTAATAGCATTTCTCTAAGTGAAAGCAACCTAGGTGCGCAGCGTTTTGAAAATTGCCACTGATGCCCGCAACACGCCGCTGTTAAACTCATTTTACTGGGTTTTACCAACTGCGTATTTGCTTGCTCTAGGCCCTTGCCAAAAAAATCAAACCAGCCTAGTTCATTACAGTGCAGTTTATTGTCGCTTACTTGATCTATGCTGTCTATTCTTAGCCTCACTTGGTCATGGCTATTTATTAACACCGGCACTATTAGCCCCACTTGGGCATATTTTTTATAAAAAAGTTCATTTGCCTGAGCGTTAACCTCTGGCGGTGTTGGCTTTTGTTTTTCAAGCCAAGAGCCATTTTGTGAGTCGAGCGTAAACGGCGAACTCCCATTGGCAACCAAAGTGGCCGCCCGTTCTATATAATACGGTAAGCTTTTTAATTGACGGCGTAGTTTATCGGCATTAGGCTCAGCAACTAAGCGCTGTACCTCTCGCTGATAAAACGCATTGCACAATTGTGCATACAGCACTTTTTGCGCATCACTTTGCCATATTTCTTGCTGCTGAGCTGCAAGTGGCTGACTCTTCGCTACCAATAGTTATACTCAAAAAACAATTAGGTAGCTGTTTTATAGCACAATAGCGGCTATTTTTTAAGCGTACTAGGCAATTTAAGCGCTTGGCTTTTCACCTAATTTAGCAATGCCGCTTTCTAAAAATTGCACCACGGTATTACGCTTTTTACCAATTAATAAACTGCCATCAGCTAAAAACATAAAGTTTTGCCAATTACGTTTAAATACATCAAAGGTGGTTTCTATAACGTTATCGCGTGCCATACAAAAATAAACGGTGGTATTAGCCTGCCAATCTAAATGATCCAAAATGGCTTGCGGTAAGCTTTCGTCGCCATTTTCCCACGCATCTTCCCAATTTACTTCATCGCTAAAGCTTTCTTCTTTACCGCACCAATCAGTTTTATCAAAAAAATCGGGGTGGTCGAACTCGCGGCTCACCATAGTGCTCCAAAGCACCGCAGCACGTTCGCTGGTCATTGGCTTAATACGCGCAGCGTCTTCTTCAGATACAGGGAGGTCCTTATGACGAAAAACCCAGGCTTTTTTGTGATCATCGAGCGAAATATAATTCATAGTGTTGGTGTATTCTTTGGCATAATAAAAAGCAAACGCAATTATACAAGAGATCAAAACATGACTACAGCAATAAAACCGCTTTCCCTCAAACCAGGGATATATCAACACTACAAAGGCCCACAATACAAAGTATTTTACGTAGCAACACACAGTGAAACCGACGAGCAACTAGTTATATACCAAGCCCTGTATGGCGACTACGGCATGTGGGCACGCCCACTAAGTATGTTTTTAGAAACCGTTGAAAAAGATGGACACACTATTCCACGCTTTGCCTACCTTGGAGCTGCAGATTAACTATGGCATTATAATCACATACAACACTGATCAGACCAGGCAAGGGGAACCCGTGCAATTTAATTCTACCGACAACTACATCGCTAGCAGCTCGCTTAAACAGGCTGTAAATGCCGCTATTATGCTTGAAAAACCCTTATTAATTAAAGGTGAGCCAGGTACAGGTAAAACCATGCTGGCTGAAGAGCTTGCTAAAAGCTTAGATACCGAGCTTATTCAGTGGCACATTAAATCAACCACCAAAGCACAACAGGGCTTGTATGAATACGACGCGGTATCGCGCCTACGCGACAGCCAATTAGGCGATGAGCGCGTACATAATATTGGCAACTACATTGTTAAAGGTAAACTGTGGCAAGCGTTTAACTACGCTGAACTTAACGGCAAACGGCCAGTGCTTTTAATCGACGAAATAGACAAAGCCGACATCGAGTTCCCAAACGACTTACTGCTCGAACTTGATAAAATGGAGTTTCATGTTTACGAAACTAACGAGCGCATTGTAGCGAAAGAACGCCCTATTGTGATCATCACGTCAAACAACGAAAAAGAACTACCAGATGCCTTTTTACGCCGCTGCTTTTTTCACTATATTGATTTTCCAAGCAGCGAAGAAATGCAGCAAATTGTTGATGTGCACTACCCTAACGTTAAACAAGATTTAGTTCGCCAAGCACTCGAAGTATTTTTTAACTTACGTGAAGCCAACGGTCTTAAAAAGAAACCTTCCACCAGCGAACTGCTGGATTGGTTAAAGCTTTTAATGGCCGAAGATATAGACGCTAAAACACTGCACGATAAAGCCCAAAAAGGCGGCTTAATGCCGATGTTTGGTGCACTGCTTAAAAATGAGCAAGACATAAGCCTCATCGAAAAACTTGCGTTTATGAGCCGTCGCTAACATGTTAGTACAGTTTTTTTTCACGCTGCGCAAATACCGCTTACCGGTAAGCTTGCGCGAGCTACTCGATTTAATAAACGCCTTAAAAAAAGGCGTTATATTTGCCGATGTAGATGGCTTTTACCATTTAGCTCGCACCATAATGGTAAAAGACGAAACCCATTTTGACCGGTTCGACAAAGCGTTCAGCGACTACTTTAGCGGTATTGCCGACCTTGATTTGCTCGAAAGTTTAAAACAACAGCACAACTTACCTAAAGACTGGTTACGCAAAGAGTTTGAAAAACACCTAAGCGATGAAGAAAAAGCCCAGCTAAAAGCCATGGGTGGGCTCGACGAGCTAATGAAAACCCTAAAAGAGCGTTTACAAGAGCAACAAAAACGCCACGCAGGCGGTAATAAATGGGTGGGCACCGGCGGTACATCACCTTTTGGTGCATATGGCTATAACCCAGAAGGCGTGCGTATAGGGCAAGAGGGTAACCGTAATCGCCAAGCGGTAAAAGTGTGGGATAAGCGCGAATACCGCAATTTAGACTCTGATCGCGAAATTGGCTCTCGTACTATTAAACTGGCCCTTAAAAAATTACGTAAATTTGCCCGCACAGGCGCAAGTGACACCCTTGATTTAAACGAGACCATTCGCGCTACCGCCAAACAAGGCGGCATGCTGGATGTAAAAATGGCACCCGAGCGCCATAATGCCGTAAAAGTATTGATGCTGTTTGATATTGGCGGCTCGATGGATGACTACATTCATACCTGCGAAGAGCTATTTAGCGCAGCCCACAGCGAGTTTAAACATTTAGAGTTTTACTACTTTCATAACTGCTTATACGAGCACGTTTGGCAAGACAATGCACGGCGCCATTCAAACATCATCGACACCATGACGCTGATTAATAAATTTACCAGCGACTACAAAGTAATATTTGTCGGTGACGCTACTATGGGCCCATACGAAATAGCGTACCCCGGCGGCTCGGTAGAGCACTACAATGAAGAGCCCGGCAGAGCATGGTTGCAACGTATAACAAATCACTTTGATAAAGTCGCCTGGCTCAACCCACAACCTGTTGAACACTGGCCTTACTATCAATCAATTGATTTTATAAAGCAGCTGATGGATAACAGAATGTACCCATTGAGCTTAGATGGGATTAGTAATGCGATCAGGGAGCTGAGTTAATTATAATAAACGACAGCCAATAATATTGATTTCACTCTGACTGACCAATCTCTGGGTCATAGTATCTGTGCCAGTTGTAATAGAGTCCCGTTTCTGCATCAAAATACTGCCCTGGAAAACGAAGATTACTCGTTATTTGTTCAGCGACTGCTTGTTGAGTAATTATCTGGGTTGTACCAAAGGCATTATACTGGGCTTGCCAGAGCGTTTGTTTATATTCATCGGTAAGCCTTTGTGTGGCGCATAGTTTAACTACTTTTCGTAAAGATTTTTTACCACTATAAAAGCTTCACCATCACATGCACCTATCACAACCTCCTTTACTTTTAGAGAGTCAGTCTCATAATATTCAGGGGTCGTAAAACCTTTATCCGTATAAGCAATTACACATACAAAATGCCAACTCACCTTTGATGCAAAAATCAATTTCATCAATTCATTTTTTGAACTAATATTTTTTTTACAAGCAATATGCACCATCTCTTCATGTTTATTTATAAATGAAGTTTTTTCAAAACCAACTAAATCCCCCTCCGTACCCATTACATCATCAAAAATACAAATTACATCTAACTCTATTATTTTTTTATATAAATAATGCGCAAGCCAATGTGACATATCTTTTACTTGGCTTACTCCTTTAGAGTTAGTTATTTCTTTTTTATTTTCCCTCCATCCCTAGGAGTAAAAGTTCTATCTATATTACCTAGTACTGGTAACTCCATATTGTAGTGGTCAACTAATTTTGGCCACAGTTTTAGAATCTTGGTATCTAACCTCAGATTCATTTGGCGCTAAACCAG